>CAYLSF010000152.1:0-10003 GCA_964385675.1 uncultured Saprospiraceae bacterium | reverse complement strand
AACAACAGGAACTTCATCTCCCTTCAATACATTTCCTAATAAATAACCGAAAACTATCCCACCGCCCAACATTAAGATAAAACCGCCAACTTGTTTTAGCATCTTCACTTGATTCTCATTCATATTCGACTCGATTTAAGTTAATTCTTTAAATTTGATTCCTAAGTTTTAAAACTATACAAAAAGTTGGAATGCTCTGTAAGAGCAATCTGTTTATAGTGAAAAATAAAATAATTATTGCGTTCCGTAGGAACAGCCTTCTTGATGATGATATAAGACTCTTCCTACGGAATGCCATTTAATACTTCACCTAATTTACTATAAACAGTTTGTCCCTACGGGACATTCTCCTATACCATCAAAAAGTGTATGGTTTTAAATTCCTAAGTTAGTAACGCCACCTCAAAACATATTACACCATAAAATTACGGTTTTGATTAAATAAAGTATCATTTCGATACATCACATTAAGACTACGACTAAACGGAACAAAATTTTATCTAAAACCACCCCAACCTTTTTAAATACACTTCCCGTTGTTCACAAAAAGTCTTTAGGCAAACCATTTTTTCACAACTCACTTGAATTAAAACTAATCAATATGAACACACACATCAAAAATTTAATCACGCTAATTTTACTTATTTTCATGAGTAATGCCGCTTCTGCACAATATACGATAACAGGAACGGTAATAGATAAAGAAACAGGAGAACCATTAATTGGATGTTCTGTCCTCATAAAAGGTACTACAACGGGAGCAATGACTGATATAGAAGGCAAATTTAAAATCATTGTACCTGAAGGAAAACATACCTTAGTATTTAATTATATAGGATATACTTCTAAATCAATAGAAGTCGATGGAAAGGAAAGCACACTTAATGTTGTTTTAGATAGTGGCGTTCATCTTTCAGAAGTCGTTGTTACAGGATATAGTGTGCCTAAAAGTTCTTACAAAAGTTCTAGTGTTGGTAGTGTAAGTGGAGTCAGTGCTTCTTCCAGAAAATCTAGAAAAGCCGCTTCTGCCTATAAAGGAAGCAAAACATTATCAAGCGGTGCGGCTAAAAAAGAGACAACCAAAGCAGCTAAGAAAACTAAATGGGTCAAACGTAAAGCAGATAAAAATGCCTTATCAGCCAATTCAGAAGATGCTTTAGTATGGTGTTTAGTAGAAATAGATGATGAGGGTAACGAGATAAAAACACTTTCTAAGAAAGAAATTACAGATTCTAAAACAGAAGCAATCACTAAATCTACAAAAACAGGCTTACTAACAGCAGGCGAGTTGCATGATTTTAGTAAATGGGAACTTTGGAAAGATATAGCTAGTAAAGACCTAAAGCAGTGGTCAGCATTTTGGAATATTAAACCGACTCAACGATTTACGGTTCAATTAATCAATAAAAATGACTATCCGATCATTGATGCCACTGTTGAATTAAAAAATAAATTAGGAAAGACTGTTTGGACAACCAAAACAGATAATACAGGTAAGGCAGAACTTTGGGCAAATGCCTTTTCATTCGATGATGTTAGTAAAAACTACAATATATACGTCAAACATAAACGTAAGAGAGAAAAGTTAAAGGCTCCCAAAAGCTTTCAAGAAAGTATCAATACTATACAATTAAAAACAAAATGCGATGCCCCTAATCAAGTAGATATTATGTTTGTGGTAGATGCTACAGGGTCAATGTCAGATGAACTAGAGTATCTAAAAATGGAACTTAATGACGTCATTCAACAAGTTAAATCTAACCATGAGAACCTAAATTTTAAATTGGGTAGTGTGTTTTATAGAGATATTGGTGATGAATACCTTTCACGTAGCTCCAAATTTTCAACTAATATAAATAACACGATTGATTTTATAAAAGAACAACGAGCGGATGGCGGTGGAGATGGTCCTGAAGCCGTTGAAGTAGCTCTAGAAAAAGCGATTGAAAGTGCTAGTTGGAGTAAAATCGCTAGAACTCGACTTTTATTCTTACTCTTGGATGCTCCTCCTCATAATACACCTAAAATTCTCAAAAAATTAGAACGCTCAATTAAAAAAGCCGCTCAAAAAGGTATCCGGATTATACCAATTTCGGGTAGTGGCATTGATAAAAGTACAGAATACCTAATGCGAAGTATGGCGTTATTAACCAATGGAACGTATGTCTTTCTAACCGATGATAGTGGAATTGGCGACTCGCATATCAAACCGACTACGGATAATTTTAAAGTTGAAATTTTAAATAATCTATTGTTACGTCTATTCAAGCAATATTTACATACTCCTGATTGTAATGACGAAGAGTGGGTAAAAGAAGCGTTAGAAACAGAATTAGCAAATACTAATTCTGCCCAATCCACTCAAAATGAAGTTGATGAAAACGAAGATAACGCATCCATTGAACAAGAAATCGCCCAACATAAAATTTATCCAAACCCAACAAGCGGTCAAGTCAATTTGGAAGTATCAACTCCTGTAAAGACACTATTTATTACAGATTATTCAGGTAAAATCATTCAACGACTACTTAATCTAAATGAAGGTACACATACGATTGATTTATCCATATATCCTTCTGGCGTCTATTTTTTGAGATTTCAATTCAATGGAAAATGGAAGACAGAAAAGGTGATATTGGTTAGGTAGTTTTATGGGTTTAGTTCTAAATTTTGGTAAGGATTTTCATTCTATTCATTATATTTTGCAAAAACCTGTTCTATTTATAATAGGACGGGTTTTTCTTTATTAGGGTTAGGGATGATGCAACAAATAATCTACCCGTCTCACTTGTCAAATTTTTAGGGTTTCCCGATAGCTATCGGGATTACATTTTCCTTACATAGCCCGCTATGTGCGTCAAATGTGCCTTGAACCCTAAAAATTTTCCTGCGTCATTTGGGGTAAATGATTTATTTCCTCACCCCTTTCAAAATAGTATTGTACATTAATCTAAAGTCATTGCTTTTAATTAACAAAGATTATCTATTTTTAGACCGTTTTATGAATCAAAAATTTGCTAATCAATGAAATCATCAAGAAGGAAATTTATTAGACGTACAGGGCAATATGCACTTGGTATGGGCTTAATGGGAAGCTTTGGTGCTTCTTTAGTTGGATGTAATAATAAAGCTAATAATGATGCGGCTCAGCAAGTTATGCAAGAAGCAGCACAGGCAACGGGGGAACTATTTTTCAAAATCTCATTGGCTCAATGGTCATTACATAGAGCTTTAGGACGTAGAGGCGATGCTCCTACAATGGATAATTTGGACTTTGCCGCTAAAGCAAAGAGTTTTGGAATAGATGCAGTAGAGTATGTCAGTCAATTTTTTGCTGATAAAGCAGATGATGAAGCCTACTTAGGAGAAATGAATAAAAGAGCGGCTGACAATGGCGTTAAAAATCTTTTAATCATGATTGATGGAGAAGGTGGACTAGGTGATGTAGATGATGCGAAACGCAAAGAAGCGGTTGAAAAGCACCATAAATGGGTTCGTGCAGCTAAGACGTTAGGTTGTCACTCTATTCGGGTAAATGCTTATGGAGAAGGTACAGCAGATGAGGTATCAAAAGCAGCCATAGATGGCTTAGGTCAACTAGCTACTTTTGCAAAGGACTTCGATATCAATATTATTGTAGAAAATCATGGTGGTTATTCTTCAAATGGAGATTGGATGGCAAATGTCATTTCACAAGTAGGAATGGGCAATTGTGGTATGTTACCTGATTTTGGTAACTTCTGTATCAAACGAGATCCAGAAGATCCTTATGAAAAACCCTGTTTAGAAGAGTTTGACCGTTATAAAGGCGTTGAATTATTTATGCCTACGGCTAAGGCGGTAAGTGCAAAATCTCATGACTTTGATGAAGAAGGTAATGAAATTCATACCGACTATCGCAAGATGTTAAAAATCGTAAAAGACGCAGGTTATACGGGTTATGTTGGTATCGAATACGAAGGAAGCAAAGTCGGTGAAGAAGAAGGGATTAAATTAACCAAAGCCTTATTAGAAAAAGTAGGAGCAGAATTAAGTTAAGCACTTTACGGGTTATCAGTTGCGAGTTGCGGGTTTTCTTAAAGTCCGCAACTCTTATTTTTTACTACAAACCTCTACAATCAATGGCATTAGAAATAGAACGTAAATTTTTGATTAAAAATGAGTATTGGAAATCATTTGTCACTTCCAAAAAAGAAATCAGACAAGGTTATCTCAACTCTTATTATGAGCGAACAGTACGTGTACGCATAAAAGGAGATAAGGGTATGTTAACCATCAAAGGGAAAAACAACAATGCGACTCGGTTAGAATTTGAATATGAAATTCCTTTAACAGATGCTAGAGCTTTATTGAATCTTTGCGAAAAACCTATTATTGAGAAGATTCGATATATCGTTGAGCAAAATAATAAAATTTGGGAGGTTGACATTTTTGAAGGCGAAAATGACGGATTGAAAGTAGCAGAGGTAGAGTTAAATGATGAAAATGAAAGCATCGTACTGCCCGATTGGATTGGCGAAGAAGTTACCTCCGATACTCGATACTTTAATTCTAATCTGATAAAACATCCATTTTCTAAATGGTAAAATTCGGAAATAAGTTATTAGATATTTCGGATTTCGGATGTGGGATTTCGGTTAAAATTATTCGAAATCTGTCTGCCTACAAAGGTAGATCCGAACTAAACGACTATGGACTAGAAGTCCATAGGTTTGTATAATCGAATGAAATTCGACTAAAGTTAATTTACCAGTTGCATTATGTAACCATAATTCGCATTAAAAGTGAGTAGCAACTAAAGCTCTTGCACTAAAGTGCATAGTTTTAACTAGCGAACTTGAAAAATAAATAAAATATTCAATAGTGAAATTTAACTGTCCTCTTCTGTTTCTTCCATTTCATTTATAACAGGTTGTGGCGAATAATCAGTCGTATTAGATTCAATAACTTGCTTCAAGGCTTCTATGTTTTTAGTTTCTTGAGCTGTAAAACTTCCGCCCAAAATTTCCATCATCGCAAACATAGAACGCATCATAATATTCTTTCCAATAACTTCTGAATCGGTTTTTATGGTTGTTTTACCATCTACTTCCTTAAAAGTCATAGTTTGATTAAAATCCATCATGTCACTATCAAAGTGCAGCGTAACAAAATCGGGTTCTTTAAAATCAATAAGCGTTTCTATCATTTCAAAATCATCCTGACCTTCACCAGGGTTTACGATGACTTTGTATTTACTCCCCTTCTGCCATTTCTCGCCCTCAATTAATTCCATACTCTGAAAGCCTTCTAGCCATTGATCATATTTAGATACATCTTGTGTAACATCCCATGATTCTTGTAACGATTTATTCACTGTAATTTCATGTCCATAATGAATATGAGAATGAACAAGTCCCGCACCAAAAAATAGGACAACTAGCCCTAGAATAAAGTAAAGTAAGTATTTTAAAACTTTCATGTGTAATGATTATGATTTAGTAAAAAACTAACTGAAATTACGACTTAAAAATGTTATTTTAATGATTTTCTGTAAATTAAGATTTGCCAATGGAAGTACATAATATAAAATACACCAATAAACAAACTAGAATCTATAAGAAAGCGAACAATCCATCTGAGATTTTTTCTATGATTATCCAATTCGTACAAGTTCTTGGATTTCTTATATTAATTCTATTGGGAATATTCAGTCTTTATAATGATAGTACCATATCCTTTCAAGCCTTTATAGTATTGTTAATTATTTTGATAATATGTTGGGTTTGGTATTCAATGATAAAGGACTTCATATTTACAATAACTAGCTTAATCCGTCCAGTTATCATTCTTGAATCTTCAAAAGTTTATGTAATGATTGAGTGGGGAAAATATAAAGCGATAGATAACCATGATATTAGATCAATTGAAGGAAAAATATATGCTATATGGCTGGGTTCACCATCTTATAAAACGTCCTATTTTAGTGAGATTTCGATTCGATTAAAAAATGGGGATTCAATTTTAGCAGATACGATATATTCGTCACTATTATTCCGTCCCCTTGAAACGGAACGAGTGAAAGAACTTAAAAGGAAATTGGTTCTTTTCTAGCTACAAGACTAACTGTACCCTTCGTTATGAATAACAAAATTCATAGATCTTAACATTACTGCTACAAAATAAAAATGAAATCTGAAGAAAATGACTTTAAATAATTTGATTCAAGTCCTACTTTGGATTTTCCTCACAATTATTTAACGCCTTTTGAATCTCCTTTAAAGGTGTGTATCCCAAATCATTACCAAAATTATTATTGATATAATTGACTAAATTAGCAATATCTATATCATTAAAATTGGTATGAGCAGGCATTTTTTGATTATATACAACGCCGTTCACTTCCAGTTCTCCTTCCATTCCATAGTAAATGATGCAAGGCACTCTATCTTTATTTTTTACTAAATAATCCGCCTGTGCGATAGGAGGATATAATTTTTTATAAGCCTTACCATCTGCTTGGTGGCATTGTATGCAGTAATTCTCATATAAGAGTTGCCCCTGTTTATAGGGTTCTTGCTCACAAGCCAATAATAAACTCATCCAAATTACGACACCAATAATTGTTATTTTCTTACTCATTCAAAAGCGTTTCAATATCATTCATAAATCTATCGACATCTGCCTGATCTTTACCATTACAAAACGATCTTACATACCCGTCTCCATCGACTAAGACAAGATTTCCAGTATGATCATACCCTCCAGGGACATCTTTATCTTCTAATGCCGTACTCACATATCCTTTAGCTACATCGTAGGTCTGCTCAGGATCACATTCTAAAAAATGCCAGTTATTGGAAGCCAATTCTAAATCCTCCGCATATTCTTTAAGGGTTGGTACACTATCATTGATATAATCAATTGAAAATGAGACCAATTGAACCCGCTCGTTATCTTTAAATCTACGATGTACCCGCTCCATAGATTTTGTAATAATCGGACAAAGTGTTGGACATTTTGTAAAAAAGAAATCAACCACTTGTAATTTATTTTTTAATAAGGCTTGTGTGACTTCTACACTATCTTGATTCCATAATTTAAAATCAGGAACAGTAGGTGGTACTTGCTTATCCACCATTTTACCATCTACTTCTTCTTGTATCGTAATTGGAATACCCAAGAATGGTAATTCATCTTGTTGTTCTACTTTATCAGATTGACATTGTACCAAAAATAAGGCAAGCAACAACCAATAAATTAATCTCATTTGAATGTTCATTTATGAATTTCAAAATTGGTAGTCTTAAATTGTAAGGCTATTAGTAGTCAGATCTCCGATGTTTCAGAAACATCGGAGATTTAAAAGTCTTACATCTGTAGAATACCAAAACCAGATTGGACATATTGAATTATGGGTAAAAATATCATTCAATAAATCCGATGACATGATTCCAAACTCTATTCTTTCAATAAAGTTTGAGCCGCTTTAATACTTCCAAAAATATCATCTTTCACTTTCGTTACTTTTACTTTTTCAGCTTCTAACAGAATTAACACGGAATCTTCTGATGCGGCCTCTAGTTGTGGCAAGATGTTATCGCTATATTCTGCCATCCATTTCATCATACCTTCATCTGCATTGGTCAAATCTACAATTTGTTGCTCAATAATAGCAGTAGCTTCAGCATCATCCGTTCTTTTTTCCTTTAGTGTTTTTAGTTCCCCCCTCAATGCACGGATTTTCCCCATTTCTGCCATGGCTACATCATGCAACTCCTGTACCTCATTTGTCAATTTTTCAGCAGGTGTAGAAGGGTTTTCTATCTTAGAATGATTGTGATGATCATGATTATGGTGTTGATGATGATCGTGTCCATCGTGATCATGATTGTGAGAACAAGCCATAAAAACCATTACAGATAATGCGATTACAAATACTTTTTTCATGTTTAGCTTTTTTATAAAAATCATGTTATTAAACAATTTCATTGAAAATGATACGACAAAGTTACAATAGTTTAAAAGTAAAATTGGTGCTTTATTAATTTTAGTCTTACTGAAATTTACCTTTTAAATACTGACTTGATAAATAACAATAACTATGAAAACAATAGAATCTCAATTTAGATGGTTATAAGGCTATATTTTATTAAATTTGGACAAGTTTTAAATTGGGACACACCACAACAATACACGTATATGACTACGAACAATAACACATACATATTATTCATCTTTTTACTATTTCCCCCCTTCCTACTTCCCTTTTCCATATACGCAACAACACTAGATTCTATTCCTTCAACAGATAGTTTAGTATTTGATATTTTAATCGAATTTGAAAAGGAAAAACCCGATACGATACAACTAATAGATTCCTCTCAATTAAGTATTCAAATTAATATAGATACCCTAGAAGAAATCATAGAAAAAGAACCGCCTAAAATTCCACAATTGCAATTATCTAAACATCATGATAAGGCGTTTCGGTATATCAAAAAATATAAAAAGCTAGCTATCAATGAAATGAATGAATTTGATATACCTGCCAGTATTACATTAGCACAAGGGTTAATTGAATCTGGTTTTGGATTGAGCAGAATGGCAACAAAGTACAATAATCACTTTGGCGTAAAATGTACGTGTAGAAGATGTCCCCTTCATAAATGTTTTAGATATCATGACGATACCAAATATGATCGCTTCCGTATTTATCCTAGTGCATGGGCAAGTTATCGAGCTCATAGTTTATTACTTCAAAAACCTCGTTATCAGCATTTATATGAGTTCGATATTACAGATTATGAAAACTGGGCTCATGAACTACAAAAATCAGGTTATGCCTCTGATAAAAAATATGCCATTCAAATTATTAAAGTGATAGAACTTTATAAACTATATCAATTTGATGAATTATATGAAAGATGATTAATTGTTAATTGTTAATTGTTAATTGTTAATTGTTAATTGTTAATACAAAGTTCGGCAATTTGTGATTTGGAATTTATGATTTGTCACATATTTTACTCCATATTTAGTAAAAAAAATCCCAATTTTGGAAATAAAAACGATTGATTTATTTTTACAATTAACTGTATATCAAAACCTTATCAATGTGGCACGTTATTAACTATTAAAGTTAAGTAGATAACAAATTAACAACAACGAAATTAAAAATATAGGTTCTCATAATTAGTTTTCATAGTTTATAGTTTTTTAGGTTAGTTAAGGTCAATAGTCTTTCATCTGTAATGAAAGACTATTTTTTTTGTGGTTGAAACTGTTATATCCTAATAAAGACTTATACTTAAAGTTTAACTTTTTGTAGCTTTACGATTCATAAAAAATCATATAATAGGAACTATGAAAATGAAATTAGACCTCTATCAAGTTGATGCTTTTGCTGAAGAAACATTTAGTGGTAATCCTGCTGCGATAGTTCCCTTGAGAGAATGGTTACCTACCGAAATTATGCAAAAAATTGCGAATGAAAATAATCTTTCTGAAACTGCATTTTTTGTGAAAGATGATGATTTTTATGACATAAAATGGTTTACGCCTGAAATAGAAGTTGACCTATGTGGGCACGCTACATTAGCAGCAGGTCATGTTATGTTTGAGCATTTAGGATTCAATAAAACCACCATTCCTTTTAATTCTAATAGTGGTGCTTTATTTGTTAGTAGATTTCAAGATAAAATCAATTTAAACTTTCCACAAACTTCTGTAACGCCCTTGCAGTCAGCGGTAGATTGGGAAGATATTTTAGGCATCAAACCTACAGAAGTTTTTCAAGCGGGACCCGATATCATGGTATTGTATAATACTGAAAGTGAAGTCATTGCCTTAAATCCCAATTTTGAAGCCCTAAAAAAAGTAACAACAAGAGGGTTGATTGCTACATCACATTGTAAAAAACGATTTGATTTTATATCTAGATTTTTTGGTCCTGCCGCAGGTATCAATGAAGACCCTGTAACAGGTTCTGCACATACTGCCTTAACACCTTTTTGGGGGAAAC
>CAYLSF010000151.1:0-10036 GCA_964385675.1 uncultured Saprospiraceae bacterium | reverse complement strand
CTCTTTTCGTTTTAACTTCATTATCCCCGACTTTTCAAGTACGGGACTTCATTATCACTCAACCTGTATCTAGTATCACACTAATCCTTCTCTCAACAAATCATGCAGATGAATAATGCCTAAATATTGGGTTTTATGTGTTATAATTAATTGAGTAATACTCAAATTTCGCATGATATTTAGGGCTTTTAAAGCTAATATAGTTGGCTCAATAGTTTTAGGATTAGCAGTCATAATATCTTTTGCTAAAACCTGAGTGACATCTTGATTTTGATTTAACATTCTGCGCAAGTCACCATCTGTTATAATGCCTTGTAACACTTCATCTTGATTTAGTACCACAGTACAGCCTAGCCTTTTAGAAGTCATTTCAATAATAACTTGACGAAGTGGCGTGTCTAAATACACTTTTGGAACGATGTCTTTGGGATAAATATCACTTACTCTAAGATAAAGTTGTTTACCCAATGCTCCTCCAGGATGATATTGAGCAAAGTCTCTTGGTGTAAATCCTTTTAGGGCTAGAAGCGTAGTCGCAAGTGCATCGCCCATAACCATTTGAACCGTCGTACTTGTGGTAGGGGCTAGATTGTTAGGATCTGCTTCTTTATCTACGGGAGTATGTAATATATAGTCGGCATGTTTTCCCAATTGTGAGCTAGGATTACTAACCATTCCAATTAGCGTATTGCCTAAGTTTTTGATAAAAGGTATTAATACTTTAATTTCTGGCGTGTTACCACTTTTAGAGATACATAGTACAATATCCTCTGAACGAATCATCCCTAAATCTCCATGAATTGCATCTGCCGCATGCATAAATATGGCGGGTGTTCCTGTAGAATTAAGGGTAGCTACTATTTTTTGACCGATTATCGCACTTTTACCGATACCTGTTATGACTAATCGACCTTTACTTTGGGCAATTAATTCGACGCAAGCTAAAAAATTATCATTAATACTATCTCTTAATTGTAAAATAGCATTAGCTTCCACCTCAATCGTATTTAAGGCAACTTTTAGTAGATTATTTGTTATTTCCTTCATTTAAAAAATAAAATATTTTATAACCACCATAAAAGATTATCTGTTTGGAAAAACACTTCTTTTGCCATATATCTAATCATTCTAAAATAGATTCACTATCTCAAAAAGCCTTAAAATAGGACTATATTTTTTAAACACATTATTAGAAGGATTGTCAATCATTGATTATCTTTAGGTTTAGCTACTTACAGATAAAAATTAACATTATGTTATAAATTATCTCTAACCATCATTCCTATGGCAAAGGTAAGTAGAAATAATAGGACGATTAGTTAACTTTTATCAATCACTTCATTGAAAGATATATTGTGTTGATAATTGTCTTCTAAATTTAATGGATAACAATTACTACAATAACCATTTATTAAAAGAAAGCAGCTACTTGCTTCAAAAGCTATTAAAATTGATTGTTATTTAAATAGGATAGAAGGCTTAAACGATAAGTAGGGTCATGTTAGCTATTAAACAAGATTTACATTCGGCACTTCAGCGTTTTTTTGGTTTCGACAGCTTCAAGGGGAATCAAGAAACAATTATTCAAAGCGTATTAGACGGACAAGATACATTTGTTATCATGCCTACAGGGGGAGGAAAATCACTCTGTTATCAATTACCGGCCTTGATGACAGATGGTACAGCTATCGTAATTTCACCATTGATTGCCCTCATGAAGAATCAAGTAGATTCTGTAAGGGCACATAGTGAGACAGATAGTATTGCACATGTTTTGAACTCTTCCTTAACAAAGGCTCAAACTAAAATAGTTAAAGCTGATATTCTTGCAGGCAAAACGAAGCTATTATATGTTGCACCTGAAACATTAACCAAAGAGGAGAATATCAATTTTTTTAAAAGGGTAAATGTTTCTTTTGTTGCCGTAGATGAAGCACATTGTATTTCAGAATGGGGGCATGATTTCCGTCCTGAATACCGTCGGATTCGGGAAATGATTGATGCGATTTCGCATAAAGTTAATGTGATTGCTCTAACTGCTACCGCTACGCCAAAGGTTCGCTCCGACATTGTCAAAAACCTGAATATGTCAGGTCATAATGTATTTATATCGTCTTTTAATCGGGATAATTTATACTATGAAGTACGTCCGAAAGGCAAGAAAGACCTTGTCTTTAGAAATATCATACAATTTATAAAGGGACATTTAGGGAAGTCAGGAATTATATATGTACAGAGTAGGAAATCTACAGAGGAGATTGCTAAGTTTCTGAATGCTAATGATATAAAAGCTGCACCATACCATGCTGGATTAGATGCAAAGCGTCGTGCAAAGGCACAAGATGATTTTTTGATGGAAGAGGTGGATGTGATTGTAGCGACTATTGCTTTCGGAATGGGTATTGACAAGCCTGATATTCGTTTTGTGATTCATTACGATATTCCTAAAAGTATTGAGAATTATTATCAAGAAACAGGTCGTGCAGGTAGAGATGGATTAGAGGGAAATTGTATCGCTTTCTATTCCTATAAAGATATTCAACGTCTAGAAAAATTCTTACGGGATAAACCATTGGCAGAAAGAGAAATGGGGCAATTGCTCTTAAATGAAGTTATTTCTTATTCTGAAACATCTGCCTGTCGTCGTCAGTTTTTGTTGCACTATTTTGGTGAAAATTTCCAATGTGATAGAGCAGGACTTTGCGATAACTGTAAATATCCACCAAAAGAGAAACTAGAAGTTACCCAAGAAATGCAACAAGCTTTAAATGCAATTGATGCCTTAAAAGAAAACTGTTTAATGAAGGATTTAGTCACTTTTATGTTAGGTAAAAAGACTAAATTGATGATGGATTATCAGTATAATGAGGAAGCTCTTTTTGGTGTTGGAAAAGAGAAAGATGAGTTATTTTGGAATTCACTGTACCATCAAGGATTATTAAGTAACCTGATTTATAAAGACATAGAAAGCTATGGTTTATTAAAGCTAACAGATGCAGGGAAAGCTTTTATTAAAAAGCCAACGCCTTTTACTATTACCTTAAACCATAACTTTATAGCAGAAGCAGCAGAAGAAGATAGTGCTGCAGCAAGCAAAACTTCTGCACTCGATCCTTTCTTATTGAAATTATTAAAAGAACTACGTCGAGAAATTGCTAGAGATAAAAACATCCCGCCTTTTGTAATTTTCCAAGATCCATCACTAGAGGATATGGCAACGCAATATCCTATCACAACGGAGGAAATGGCGAATATTACGGGAGTGAGTAAAGGAAAGGCAACCCGTTATGGTCGTAAGTTCCGCAAGATGATAAAGGCGTATGTAGAAGAAAATGACATCCTGCGTCCTACTGATTTTGTTGTGAAGTCCGTGGTGAATAAATCGAGTAAGAAAGTTGCCATTATTCAGAGTATTGACAGAAAAATTCCATTTGAAGATATTGCTCATTCTACCAATTTATCCATGATTGACTTTATGAAAGAATTGGAAATGATAGTGGAATCGGGTACAAAACTAAATATGGATTACTACATTGATGATGCTGTCGATGAATATTCTCGTGAAGACATTACCGATTACTTCATGGAAGCAGAATCTGATTCTGTAGATGAAGCCTTTAAAGCCTTAAAAGAGGATGACATTACATGGGAAGAAATTCAGTTGATGCGAATCAAATTTTTATCCGATTTAGGAAACTAAGAAATTGAGGGTTGAGAATTAGTCGAATGATTGATTCTTTTATGGTCAAAGACTAATATATTGAGCGTCATATACTTTAAAGTTTATGGCGCTTTTCATTTGGTAAGTTTCTGATAAAAAGCGTAATAGTCACCAGGCGAGTTACTAAAAATCGCCGAAATTTTAATGCTTAGGGTATTGGATTTAACCTTTTACTCACCTGTTGACTCTTTATAGCAGGCTTTTCACAGTACTCATTTATTTAAATTCTTTTAATCATGAAACAATTCATTTTTCTATTAGTGATTTTTTTATTCAGTTGTCAGACTCAAGAAAACGTTGATAGTAATCATTCATCAGAAAATCAATTATTAGAAAACACCAAAAATACATCTAATACCTCTTTACAAGATGGCGATTTAATCTTTCATACCTCTCGTTCTAGTCAAAGCAAAGCTATTCAAATCGCAACAAATTCTAAGTATTCTCACATGGGTATGATTTATAGGGAAGTAGATGAATATTATGTTTATGAAGCCGTTCAACCTGTAAAAGTTACTCCTTTACAAGAATGGATAGATAGAGGGGTAGATGGAAAATATGTTATAAAGAGGGTTTTCAATAGTTCTAATTTTTTAACGACTGAAGGCATTGCCAAGATGAAAAGGGTTGGTCAACAGTATTTGGGGAAGGATTATGATTTGCAATTTTTATGGTCAGATGATAAAATTTACTGCTCAGAATTGGTTTGGAAAATCTATAAAGAGACCTTTAATATTGAAATTGGACAACTTCAACAACTCAAAGAATTTGACCTTTCCAATGAAGCCGTTCAAACAAAAGTAAAAGAACGATATGGGCAAAAAATACCTAAAGAAGAATGGGTAATTTCCCCTGATCAAATGTTTAAAGCCAATAATTTAATTACGATAATAGAGCATTAATCATCGGGTTTCTTAAAAGCTTCCGATGATTAAAAAACTACTCCAAATCTTTGATAATAAGTTTAGAAGACTGATACAATAAATACGCTGCAATAATATCCACAAAAGAAATAATTAATAAAGCATAACGAATGGAATAGTCACCATAAGTACTTGATAAAGCGTCACTAAGCATACCTGTTGTTAAAGGGCCAAATCCTAATCCAATAAAGTTTAAGACTAAGAAAAAGATAGCACTTGACATTGCTCGTTGATGTGGTTTGACCAAACCATGTGTTAATGCCAAAAATGGTGCAGCATACATCGCAAAACAAATATTGGGAATAAAATAAAGTAGCATAGCTAACTGTGGATTCTCTAAAAATAAGGTTGCATAAAGGAAAAAAGGACTAATCAGAATCGCAATAATTGGAATCCAGATATAATATCGTTTATCCTCTTTACCGTATTTTGCTGTTAGCCATCCGCCTAAATAACTGCCTATGGCACCACCTAATCCCATTGCAAAAGCCAACCATGTTCCGATTTCCCCAGTATTCATCCCATGTACCCTTGCTAAAAAGGAAGGTGCAAAATTACCCGTACCATAACCTACAAAAGTGTGTAAAGCAGCCCCTATGGAAAGAAATACAAACGATTTTTTTGAAAATAAAACTCGAAAGACCTCTCCGATAGAAGATGTTTCGCCTTGATAAGATGTAGCTTCTGACAAACCTTTAGGCGGTTCTTTAACCGTCAATTGCAATAAAATGGCATATAAAACACCAGGAATCCCAATAATCATAAATGTGGTACGCCAACCAAACAACTCATTCAACCAACCTCCAGCCAAAAAACCAAACATATAGCCCACATACAAACCTGTAGAAAAAACACCAAAAGCATTGGCACGTTTGGATTCTTCAAAATAGTCAGAAATGATGGCATGTGCAGGAGGGCTTCCACCAGCCTCTCCGATACCAACACCTATTCTTACCAACGCTAATTGAAAGAAGTTTTGAGCTAAACCCGCTAAGGCGGTCATAGCACTCCAAAGAGTTAAACTAATAGTAATAATATTTCTACGATTCCATCTATCTGCCAATTTAGCAATGGGTAAACCCAATGTCACATAAAAAAAGGAAAACACCAATCCTGTTAGTAAACCTAACTGTGTATCTGACAGATCTAATTCCGCTTTGATAGGTTCTTGTAAAATGACCAATATTTGGCGATCAATAAAATTGAAAGCATACGTTCCTGTTAGTACGATTAACACATACCATTTATAATTTTCTGAAAATTGTGGCTTTGTACTTTTTGATTCAAAAACACCACTATCTAAAGGTTCTTTCAAAATTTGGTTTTTTCTAAAATAGTCAATTTTTGATAAACACCTTCTTTCCTGCAAATACTACGGCTATTTCAATGCGTTTATCTATTTTATGTTGTACCAGCTCTTGGTAATATTCATTTTCCTTGATTTGTGCTAAAGCTTGAGTTAGCTTATTTTCAATCGCCTGTTGTGTGGCTTTTTTCTCCATTGCCTTTATCTCCATCACTACGCCATAGTTTGCTGTATCTTTGGGTAATAACAATACATCGTATCGCCCGAGTCCACTTTCTCTATTTGATTTGATGTGATAATCATTTTTTAATAGTGATAATAATCCTAATACATACGCCTGCCATACTGCTTCTGGATTTTTATCAATATCAAAATAACTAAAAGTGTCGCCCATTACCTGCTTAAATAACTTTTCAAACGCCTTGATGCGATTTTCTGTTAAGGCTGTCACCATGTTGTATAAGGTTGACCTCGTTACTTTCAATCCTACTTCAAACCAATTTAAAATGATTTTACGAAATAATGTTTGAATTTCATAGTTTGGAATTTTGATAGCATACATATCATCCTTACGTGTACCTGTTAAGGTTAAATAACCACTAAAAAACAATAGAGACCATAGTAATTCTTTGTTTGATTCAAAATCATCAAAAATTATATTAGTTTCAAGGGGTTTCATTAGTGTCTTACCTAATAGTAAGGACTCTATATCGGCTCGAATGGAAGTGGCATTTTTATGATTTATCCTTGATTTTATCAATTCATCAGAGCTAGTGTTGACCCAGTGCGTCTCAAACGATTTTTTCTTTTTATGAACAAATCCTGTAATAGACCATGGATTATATATATCTTTTACTTCCCCAAATTGATAGCCATCATACCATTGTTTGATATTTTTAAGATATGTCTCTAACGTAAAATATTGTAATATTTTTGTAGTTTCAGATGTTGTAAAACCAAATTTATCTGCAAATTCTTCATCTAAAATGGTATAAACTCCAAGATTATTTAAATCCGAAAAAATACTTTCTCTTGATACTCGTAAAATCCCTGTAATCACTCCTTTGTACAATGCATTATTCCCCTTAAAAGCACCGCCCAAAAAGGTTTTCATAAACTTGATGATTTTTGAGTAGTATCCGTTTTGATAACCTGCATGAATTGGTGAATCGTATTCGTCTATTAAAATGACAACAGGAGTCTTATAATATTTATATAAGTAGAAACTTAGGCTTTTTAAACTAGTTTGTAGTTTTATTTTAGAAGCAGTTTCATTTACAATAGCTTCAAAATCCTTTTTTTCTTTGGGTTGTAAAATATCTCCTTCTAAGATATGACTATATTGTAAATATAATTCTGATAAGTGAATTTCAAAAAGTTCAATACTTTCTTCAAAATCATCTCCTTGTATATTTTTTAAAGTCAAGTGAATCACAGGATGCTTACCTTGTTGCTGAGTATAATAATCTCCTTGTTGCCAAATTTTATAGGGTTTAAAAAGGCTAGCATTATCCGTTTCGGTAATATCAAAAAAATGAGCCAACATACTCAAATTAAAACTCTTACCGAACCGACGAGGACGAGGAATCAACATCACCTGATGCCCGTTGTCTATAATCTCTTGTATAAACAAGGTCTTATCGACAAAATAGCCATTTCCTTCAATCATTGTTTTGAAGTTCTCAATACCCCGTAACAGTCGTTTTTGCTTCATTTGAAAAATAAATTTTCTATCATGCAATTTAATAAAAAACACTAACTCTTTGAAGTATAAAGTGTAAAGGTTCAAGGAATAAGAGAGTAAAAATTGATGAATAACTTGTGAATCAATCCTAAAACAACATATAAGGATTAAAAAAATCTCCTTACCTTTGCCCCAAATTTTTGAAGCAATTCTTTTTTATATTAATAACAATATTCATACAAAATGATTACGGTTAACGATTTAGGATTACAATTTGGAAAGCGTGTATTGTTCGATGATGTGAATTTGAAATTCAACAGGGGAAATTGTTATGGGGTTATCGGTGCAAATGGAGCTGGAAAATCTACGTTTCTAAAAATTCTATCTGGGGAAATTTCACCAACAAGGGGAGCGGTTGCCATTGAGCCAGGCAATCGGATGGCAGTCTTAAAACAGAATCACTTTGAGTTTGAAGAATTTGAGGTGTTGAATACCGTTATCATGGGGCACAAAACGATGTATGATATTATGGTGGAGAAGGATGCTATCTACATGAATCCTGATGCGACGGATGAAGAAGCGATGCGTGCGGCAGATTTAGAAAATGAGTTTGGTGAGATGGGCGGATGGACAGCAGAAAGTGATGCTGCCGAACTATTGAGCTTGATGGGTATCAAAGAAGATTTGCATTATAAGCAAATGAAAGAGCTCAATGGTTTTGAGAAGGTAAAGGTACTTTTAGCTCAAGCATTATTTGGAGACCCAGATATTTTATTATTAGATGAGCCTACGAACGACCTTGATGCCGTTACCGCTACATGGTTATCAGACTTCTTAGCCGATTTTAAAAATACGGTAATTGTGGTTTCGCACGACCGTTATTTCTTAGATATGGTGTGTACGCACATTGTAGATGTAGATTTTAAACGCATTAAAATATTTACAGGAAACTATACTTTCTGGTATGAGACAAGTCAGTTGATGGCTCGTCAGATGGCGAATAAGAATAAGAAGATGGAGCAGAAGCGTAAGGAGTTGATGGACTTTATCGCTCGATTTAGTGCGAATGCTTCTAAATCTAAACAAGCCACAAGTCGTAAAAAAGCACTTGAAAAACTGAAATTAGAAGATATTCAACCTTCTAGTCGCAAGTATCCATTTATTCACTTCAAGCCTGAACGTGAACCAGGGGATCAATTGTTGCATGTTGAAAATTTGAGTAAGAAGGACGCAGAGGGGAATCTCCTTTTTGGTAATATTACCTTTACCATGAATAGAGATGAAAAGGTCGCTTTAATCTCCAGAGATTCTAATGCTTTAACTGCCTTTTTTGAAATTTTAGCAGGGGAACAACAAGCAGATACTGGAATTATTGAGTTTGGACAAACGATTACCGTTGGATATTTACCCAATGAAAATGAAAAATACTTTCCTAAAGATGAGGATTTAGATTTGGTCAACTGGTTACGTCAATATTCAAAAGAAAAAGACGAGCAGTTTATCCGTGGATTTTTAGGTAGAATGTTATTTTCAGGCGAGGAAGTTCATAAACAATGTAGCGTATTGTCAGGAGGGGAAAAAGTGCGTTGTATGTTATCTAGAGTGATGTTATTACAACCTAACTTTATCTTATTTGATGAACCAACCAATCACTTAGACTTAGAATCGATTACCGTACTCAATGAAGGTATGAAAACATTTGAAGGTAACTTGATTTTTACCTCTCATGACCATCAATTGATGCAATCCGTAGCGAATCGAATTATAGAAATTACGCCGAATGGTATTATCGATCAGTTGTTATCGTATAATGATTATATCCGTTCTGAAAAAGTAGCGAAGCAGCGTAAAGCATTGTACAGTGGGGTAGAGGCTTAGGCTTTTAGTATTCAACGGGTGACTTTTAAAGTTACCCGTTGAAATTTATATTTGTAGTCCCTTAATTTTTAAATCACTGTTGAATCCTATACTTATATCAAATAAAATATAGACTATTCTTACTTCAGTATTGAGCTATATCTGTTCTCAAACCACCGAAAAAAGTAATTACTTATCCTTTTGGAAATATAAATAAAAAATACCTCTCCTCTATTTTCAATAATTATTAAACAACTTCGACCTATAGATGAATCAGAATGAGTAATTGAATGCTCTATTTTTTAGGGAATTGCTCTTTTATAGAAGCTATACAAACTATTTTCTTCAAATAAGGGTTACTTCGCATTATAATTATAATACCAATTTTAATTAAAAAAATATGCATTATACAACTACAGCAGAGATAGAAACCTTAGTTCAAAAGTTTCAAAATAGATCTTTACCATCATCAGACTGGACACACGTAGCACATATCACAACGGCAATCTGGTATTTGAAAAAATATACCATTGATGAAGCGACTT
>CAYLSF010000150.1:0-10047 GCA_964385675.1 uncultured Saprospiraceae bacterium | reverse complement strand
TTTAAAAATCAATCTTATAATGATTTTTTATAATATAACTTACTAAAAATCAAACTAATAAAGGAGGAAATATATTCTTGATGTCAGTTGACAATTCTATGACAGCTTATAAATCTTGCACAAATACTAATTTAAGTTTCAATGTTGGCAATGTTTTTGAATTTGAAGGAAATATAAATGATAAATGCTTTTAAGATGACTTCGCCACATTTTTGAGATACCAAAACGATGCATAATATTATTTAACTGCATGAGTTTCACCAAAGAGATAACAACTAATTATTTTTATGAAAGCATTACATTAGACTTTGACAGAATCATCAGAAAAGGTAACTACGAACAATTAACATTTGGATTCAGTAAACGATTAATGTAATTTGTATGAAAGGTATTCTACTGTATTTGGTATTGATTGTGACATTTTTTTCCCAAGCAAACGCACAATGTGTCTCAGGAGATTGTATCAATGGAAACGGAAAATTTGTTTACAAGGATCAAAGTACCTACAAAGGTAAGTTTAAAAACAGAATGGCACATGGTTATGGTATTTGCCGCTATTCAAATGGAAAAATCTATGAAGGAGAATGGAAAAACCACACGTATCATGGTAAAGGTATATTAACATTCCCTAGCGGTAAACAGCGTTCTGGACGATGGGAAAGAGGTGTTTTGAAAGAAGACATGAAATTAAATTTAGCTTCTATTCGCACTCAAATTAATTCAGGTGCTCAAGTTGCACGTACCCGTTCTTTGGGTAGAACAAGGTCACTAGCCTCTCCTAATCGAGTAATTAAGAAGAAAACAGGGAAATCTCCAAAGATTTGGGCAGTATTAGTGGGAGTCGCTTCTTACAGACACATGCCTACCTTAAATTTTACGGATGATGATGCTTACAAGATGTATGCGTTTTTGAAAAGCCCTGAGGGCGGTGCATTATCGGATAAGCAAGTTTCTGTTATTATTGATGAAGGTGCTACGAAGAGAAAGATAGTCAGCAATATGAAGCGTATTTTCAATCAAGCTGATAGTAATGATGTAATTTTATTTTATTTTTCAGGACACGGTGAAAAAAATGCTTTTTTACCAATTGATTTCGATGGATACTTAAATAGGCTAAAACACAGCGAGATTAGTGCTTTACTTAAAAATAGTAAAGCTAAGTTAAAAATTTGTATAGCAGATGCTTGTCACGCTGGAGCCTTAGAAGAAGGGGCAAATCAAAAATTTAATTTTGCTAAAAAGTATGGGGAATTAGATGAAGAGATTGCTTTAATGTTATCTTCTAAAGCCGAAGAAGTATCCGTTGAAAATGCGGGATTACGTCAAGGAATCTTTACACACTTTTTAATAAAAGGGTTGAAGGGAGCTGCTGATATAGATGAAAACGGGGAAGTGACGATTGAGGAAGTGTATGAGTATGTTCGTCAGAATGTGAGTTTCTATACTAATAATTATCAAACACCTGTATTGTATGGTAATTTTGATAAAGACTTGCCAATCAGCACGTTACCATCAACTGAATAGAAGTTTTTAATCATCAATTGAATAGTTTAAATGATATAATTAATAGTTAACAATTAACAATTAGACCTTCTTAAATTTCACGATAAATTTTTGTTGTTTGATTATTTGTATAAAGGAACAGGACTGAATAGTCACTTTTTCGATATTAGCTTACTGAAACAATTTTAAACTATTTTTCGGTTGCTGTTCCTTTCTTTTGAAGAAACAAATATTAATACTTAGAACCTATTTCTTGTTTATCATATACACAGGTATCAATGATGTATTTATAATATGCTTCATAGGCGGGTAAAATATGTTGAATATCGAACCGCTTAGCCTGTGCTAATGCTGCACGTCTAAATGCATTATGTTTTTTTTCTGATGCTAGAATCTTTACTGCATAATGCCCCATTTCATCCACATTCCCAACTTCGCTTAGGTAGCCCGTTTCTCCGTGAATGTTAATTTCTGGAAGTCCTCCTATATTTGTAGATATAACGGGAACCTCACAAGCCATCGCTTCTAAAGCCGCTAATCCAAAACTTTCACTAGAGGAAGGCATAAGGAACAAATCAGCAATTGCTAATAATTCTTCTACCGCATCTTGTTTACCTAAAAATCGTACCTCTTCACAAGTTCCCATTTCTCGACAGAGTTGTTCTGCATTCCTTCGCTCAGGTCCATCTCCTACAAGTAGTAATTTAGAAGGCATTTTATCTTGAACCTTTTTAAAAATACGAACAACATCATCTACTCTTTTTACTTTTCGGAAGTTAGAAGTGTGGATTAATATTTTTTCACCATTTGGAGCAATGGCTTTTTTGAAATGATCTTTATTAGATTTTTTGAATCGCTCAAAGTCAATAAAATTATGGATAACCTTAATATCATTTGTAATATTAAACTGCTCATAGGTCATTTCTTTCAGATGATTAGAAACAGCCGTTACGCCATCCGATTTGTTAATAGAAAAGGCGACTACAGGAGCAAATGCAGGATTTTTACCCACAAGGGTAATATCTGTACCATGTAGTGTAGTGACGATAGGGATATATCTACCTTGTGTCAATAATATTTTTTTTGCCATGTAGGCTACTGTCGCATGAGGAATGGCATAATGTACATGCAGTATATCTAAATTTTCATAATTGACCACATCAACCAATTTACTGGCTAAGGCTGTATCATAAGGCGGATATTCAAATAAGGGATAGTCTGCTGCATTTACCTCATGATAAAAGATATTATTTTGAAAAGATGATAATCTGGCAGGTTGACGATAAGTTACAAAATGTACTTGATGTCCTTTTTTGGCTAGTCCTTTTCCGAGTTCAGTAGCGACTACACCGCTACCACCATAGGTAGGATAACAAACAATTCCAATTTTCATACGTCCGACTAAAATGTTATTGCTAAGTAGAATAGTTTCTGAGCATTAAATATATTCATACATCAAAACCAATTTTTGATTAATAAGTTGATGGAAATGATAGAAAGCCTATGGTCTTGACTCATTTTCTACATTTTAATAATGGATTGTTTCCATCTTATTCCCTTTTCCTCTGATGTCAAAACGACGATATACATCCCTTTTCCCCAGCGACTTGCATCGACTTGAATGTTTGCATTATTGGTGCTAACTTCCCACATCAATTGTCCTAACAAATTAAAAACTTGTACTTGAACGGTTTGATTTAATGCGTTTTCAATATTTAAATTAGAATAAATTGGATTTTGAATTATTCTAATATTGGATAATTCTTCTAAGCGACTCGTAGAGGTAGCATTAGGATAAATCACACAATTAGAAGGTAAGGGGTTTATTTCTATCGGTTCGGTAGGGGTAAGTGTTCTACCTATCAGCCCAGGGTGATTAGGAGCATACCGTTCTGCTCGGAATAAGGTATTGTTTCCTGGATTAGTACCTTGTGCAATAATACCATTGAGTTTTACTGGACTAATGTATTCCCATACTGTATTTTTAAATGTATCAATTTCCATGATATGCCCATAAGGACTATTACAAATTAGTGTATTTCCATTGGGCAGGCGTTGTACGCCTGACATAAAATCAGAATACAAAGGAGATTCAAACGACCATTCTGCAGTATCAGGGCCAAAAGGCTGATTTGCTGTAAACGTATAGTTTCCACTAGCGTCAACAGGTGGATTAATGACTTCAACCGTAGAAATCCACTGCGGTAAGTTTAATCCATTGTTATATAATATAAATTTTCCACCATCCTTATACCCATTAGGTATCCATTGCACATTATGTTGACCATGTAACTGTTGTTCGTAGTCTTCTTCAAATCCATAAGTAACAGGATTTCCCCAACGATATAATAGGTCTCCTCCTTTACCAGCGTTTCCACCTATATGCCCAGCTGCCTCTTGAGTAGTCGTACTGTGATCGATGACCCAAAACTCATGGAAGTTTCTAGCACTAATGACAATTTGATCTAAATCGGGATTATAGGCAATGGCATTGGCATGTATCCAATCTTTATTGCCTCCTGCGAGTGCCGTATAATTAATATCAATCAATTCTCTATGTTGTGCTATATCACCATAATTAGATTTGGACGGATCAAAGTTTTGAACTAGGTGATCCCATACGCTCCATTCCCACACAATGACGGCACTATCATTTCCGACAGGCTGTAACTCAATAATTTTTTCAGACCATAATTCATTGAACAATACATTAGGATTACGTCCTGCATTAATGGTCTCCGTATTGGTTTTATAATCATACGCCAATACTAGAATATTACCATTAGGTAGTACTTCTATATCGTGATGCTGTTGAATGGTAGGATCCGTGATATTATAAGACCAAATCAAATTATCATCCCAATCGTATTTTTCAATTCGACCATTAGGACTATTCGCTTGAAAAAGTGGAGCAACCGCACAGCTTCTCACTAGTTCGCCTTGATTTGTAAAATAAACCGAAGCATTGGGGCGATAAATAGAACTCGTCCACGAATTAACGATAAGTCCACAGTTATCAATCAAAAAAGCAGGTTCGCTATCAAATGAAGCAATTAGGGTATAACCATTAAAAGCCGTGCTATCATTTTGAAAAAGCCCAACCGTTTGCTGTTGTGCAAGGCTAAATTGAATATTGATACATAATAGGAGAAGTAGAAAATATAAGTGCTTCATGTTTATGATTATTTTGAAGTCAAATATAGTAGATTCTATACAACTACTTTTGTCAAAAGACTACCTTAACACAAAAAATAAAGGGCATTCCTCGAAAGGAATGCCCTCATTCAATTATTTTTCTAGTATCTAGTATCTAGTATCTAGTATCTAGTATCTAGTATCTAGTATCATTATTTCATTAATACAACAGGACGAGCCATCGTCTCACCATTAGCCGATAACTTAATAAAGTAAGTACCCGCAGCATATTTAGATAAGTCTATTCTGAATTGCTCAGAAATGACCTGACCTTCTTGACGAGTTTGTAAGATTCTACCTGTAATATCAACTACTTCGATAGTTAAATCAATTGATTGTTCAAATTCAACTTGAAGTAAAGTAACATCTTGTGTTGGATTTGGTGTCAATGCGATACCAACTAATCCTTCTATTTCATTAGTAGCGGTTAAGAATACGGTTTCTATGATTGAAGAATCTGTATCCGTACAACCATTAGCATCTGTAACAGTAACATAATATGTACCTGCCGTTAAACCATTTGCAAAGTCATCAGAAGCACCGTTAGACCAAGCATAAGTATAAGGAGCTACACCTGCAGAAGCGGTTACGGTAGCCGTACCAGAGTTTGTACCTGCACCAATTTCTGGATTTGCAGTAGTTGACAACCCTAAAGAAACAGGACAAGTTGTTCCAATGGTAACAGAACCTACATCTGTACAACCATTAGCATCAGTTACGGTTACATCATAAGTATTTGGTGCTAAACCAGAAATCATATCTGTTGTTGCAGCATTTGACCAAAGGTAAGTATAAGGAGCTACCCCTGCACCTGCTACAACCATAGCGGTACCGTCAGCTGCACCCGCTACCGATTCGTCTGTACCCGTCACCATTAAGTCTAAACTAGCTGGACAACTCTCTTCTAACATTACATTATCTACGGCAAAACCTTCATTATTAGCAGTACCATCACTCTCCATTACAAATCTAACTTTTACATTAGCTAGACCAGCAGTACCGGGTAAAGTATTGGTAACCGTCACCCAACCTTGAGAACCATCAGCTCCTGCACCATTGAAACAATCTCCAATAGTACCATTTGCATTGGTGTTATTATACCAGTTTGGATCATTGACTGTACCCACTTTGATCCAAGTCATACCATCGTCTGCACTCATTTCTACATAAGCACCATCCCAATCTGTTTCGATATCATACCATACATCTGCAGTTAAGATAGCATCTCCACCGAAACTAGAAAGATCGAAACAAGGCGAAGTCAAATAAGAGAAAACTCCATCTGTATAATTTCCATCTAAATTTGTAACGAAGGCTTGTGTTCCAGCAGAAGCACTATTAATAATAGCTCCAGCAGGTGCACCTAATTCCCAGTCTCCTCGACCAGCCCAACCTGCATCACCGCCTTCCCAACTCATAGTATATGGGAATGTACTAACGGTAGGTTGATTAAATACATCGGTAGTATCTGAATTATTCGTTGCATTTGGATCATTAGGGAAGGAAACCATTGTAACTACCTCATTAAGACCAGGTGCTGTTGCATTTGCATTGGTCGTAAATGTATAATCCATTGAGCTAAAGCCAGGAATCGGACCCGCTACAATTTCTGTTACCATTGTTCCTCCATTTACCGTAAAGCTTACAGGTACGTTAGAAACAGGTAATAGTCCATCATTCACTACTGTAACGGATACTGAAGTATTTCCGACATTACAGCCATCTTCACCAGCATCACTATTGGTAATAGCTAAGTCATCAACAGGTGCTTCAACAAAACCAATACTATCTAATGCCATATCACTTCTGTAGGTGATACCCGCAGCAGCATCAAAACCAGCTATACCCACAAAACGTACTTTTACGATATTACCTTGACCACTAAGGTCTGCCCAACCATTTAACCATTGATCGCCTTGGTCTCCACTAAGCTCCCAAATCGTCATCCAGTTTCCAGAACCAATAGGACTTTCTTGCTCGATTCTTAATGTTCCCATTGCTGAACCAAACATGTGGTATTGGAAATTTAAGGCAGGGTTAGTCAATGCAGAAACATCTACATCTGGAGACACTATTATAGCAGAGTCTCCTTGTGCAATTGGTGACGATGTTTCTGTATAAATATAATATGTTCCATCAATAGCTGCAGAAGGTCCTGTAGCACCAGAAGGTGTACCGGAATCATCCACAGTCCAATCAAATACATCCATAGCAGACTGTGTCCAACAAAGATCTAATGCACCACCATCTTCAAAGCTTTCTACATAAGGTGCCGTAATTGGTAAACAAGGTGTGGTAAATGTAAATGGACCCGCTACAAGACTGGTATCACCAGGGCCACAAATTTGTCTTGCGAATACATCGTAAGTCGTTTGTGGTGTTAGACCAGCAGCAAGTGTTAAAGTATTACCAACTACAATTTGAGTACCTAGTGGCATTCCATTTGCCAATACTCCTAACTCAAAGGTATCAGTAGCCGTACCATTCCATGTAGCAGAAACAGAAGTAGGCGTCAATGAAGTGATCATAAATCCAGTAGGCGTAAAACAAGAAAGTTCACCTACAAAGAAGTTATCAATTGCTATATCTCCTGTAAAAGAAGGAGCAGGGAAATCTTTTGTTCCTTCAAAGTGAATAGCTATTGTGCCACTATAACTCGATAAGTCAATTTCTACTCTATTCCATACATCTCCTGGATTGCCACTTAACGACCAGATATTCGTTAAGTTACCAGAACCCGCAGGTGCTTCTACGGAAACATTCAACGTACCTATATCTGCACCATTCATATTGTATTCAAATGAAAGACCTGCAGCAGCTAACCCATTGATATCAATAGCTGGAGAAATTAATATAGCATTATCGCCTTGATTTGCCATTACGGTAGTGGAGGCTTCTATAAACATATAGTAGTCACCCGTAGCAGCACCAGATGGACCTGTACCACCAGAACCTGTAGAACCAGGCCCCCCTACAAACCAATCTACTGTATCCATCGTTGACTGTATCCAACAGCCATTTAAGGCTCCACCATCTTCAAAAGAAGAGAAATATGGTGCAGGTACTACTGCAGCAGCGGGTGTCGTAATAGAAGCGGAAACTGATGCACTAAGTAAGCCACTACCACAATCTTCTGTTAAATAAACATCAAAATTAGAACAAGGAGTAAGACCTGTAAGATTGTAAGGTGACATAACACCATTAATCATCATACCTGTGCCTTGAGCACCACCAAATGGTACTACTTCTAAATTAGCCGTAGCCCCCATATTACCAGACATCCATGAAACCACAAAGGTATCTTGTGCTGCATTAGGCATCACCATAAAGTTGGTAGGTGTTGCACAAGAAGGTGCTTCTTTGAAATCTAAATCATCTACTGCCATATCAGAAGTATAAGAACCACCACTAACACCTTGAATACGAACACCAACTGTTTGACCAGCATAAGCCATTAAATCCACTTCTCCCTCTAACCACTGATCCCCTTGATCACCACTTAATGTCCATACATTTGTCCAAGTACCTGAACCCAATGGAGACTCTATGTCAATATTTAATGTACCCATAGTAGTACCCCACATGTGATACCAAAATGATAAAAATGGACTCGTCAAACCAGATAAATCTACAGAAGTCGTTAAATTAGCAGTCTGACCAGCTGGCACTGATGAAGTTTCAAGAAAAATGTAGGTACCACCACCACTAGCACCCAAAGTGTGATCATCTGATGGCCCTGTATTACTAGAAGGTGTTCCATTTTGGTCAAATGTCCAATCTCTGTCATCTGCTCCATCTTGTACCCAACAAGCAGAAGCACTTTCCCAATCTTCTACAAAAGGAGCCATAAATGGTGCACAAGGCGTAGTGAAACTCGCCCAAACCGTATCACTTGTACCATTACCAGCACCTGTACAATCATCTACTACATAAAAGTCATAGGTAGTTTCTGGCATTAAACCAGTAACGGTTTCTGGGCTTGTTGTACCAGCAAAAGCAGTTCCCATACCTGGCGTAAATCCAGCAGGACCATATTCCCCAGTAGAAGTTCCACTAGTTGACATCCAAGTTAAATCAGCAGAAGTAGCTGTTATATTCATTGCCATTAAATTAGATGGCTGAGGACAAGCCACACAAGTAGAGACCTCAAATAAATCTATGGACATATCACTTCTATAGCCTGTTACATTTGACATAGCTAATTCAATATAGATGGTTTGTCCAATGTAAGCGGTTAAATCTACCCCAACATTGACCCATGGATCTGCTCCAGAAGTCTGTAACTGTCCTGATTGTACGAATACAGGTGTAAAAGGTCCAGCAGTAGATGTACCTACTCCTACAGTTAGATCTCCCATATCAGAACCATACGCATGTATCCAGAAAGATAATTCTGCTTGACCGGTTGCCGTATTCAATCCAATAGCAGGCGATACTATACTACCTCCACCAGAAGAGCTTGATGCCTCGAAATTCATGTAATTTGCACCACTATGTGCATTATCTGCACCAGTACTACTAGAGCCAGAACCATCTGGAATTTCCCAATCATCACTACCAGAGCCAAGATTTCCTGTCCACCCTGCATTATTGTTATCAAATTCTTCACTAAATACGACACTAGGTGTTCCTGCAGTACAAGTTACTCCTGTAGGTCCCTGAATTAAAGTTGTAAAACTAGCAAAAGTCGTATCACTTAAACTACCAGCACCACAGTCATCTACTACATAAAAATCATAAGCTGTAGCAGGCATTAAGCCAGAAACAGACATAGGACTCATACCCAAAGCCGTACCCATACCAGGTGTAAAACCAGCAGGACCATATTCTCCCGTGAATGTACCACTATTAGACATCCATGCTAAGTCAGCAGAAGTCGTTGTGATATTAGAAGCCATTAAGCCTGTAGGAGTAGGGCAGGCTACCCCTCTTACTACTACATTATCTACTGCCCAGTACCACGCAAAAACGGTAGCATCATCATAATGGAAACGAATCTGCATCGTAGCACTAGCAAAAGCAGTAATATCAATACTTTGCATATTAGGTGAAGCAAAGCTACCTATATCAGAGTCGAATGAGGCTACGGTATTCCAAGTCATACCGTCTGAAGAAACTTCTACTACAGCGGAGTCAGTAGAAACATTATTAAAAAAGTGATCAAATTCTAATAAGACTTGTGGATAGCCTGTAGCGTCAAATGGAGCAGAGGTTACGGTTTCAATTAAGTGATTACCACTACCAGCTGCATCACTATCTACGATGAGGTAGTTACTTGACCCTCCAAGATTAGATGTTCCTCGTTGCCCAACAGTCCACGGGAAAACATCACCGGCACTAGAAGTAGTC
>CAYLSF010000149.1:0-10055 GCA_964385675.1 uncultured Saprospiraceae bacterium | reverse complement strand
AAGGCTATCAGTATGATTGTCAAAATAACTATCATTATTTAAAAATTAATTTACTCATGACATTAAAATTTCGATTTGCCTTTCAACTATTTTGTTTGGTATGTGTATCCTTCCTAATGGTTCAATGTGGCGGAAATGTTACCAAAAAATCATTAAAGCAGGGCGAGAAACTGAAAGGTTCCATAGAAGATTTTGAAAAAAATCGTCAAAAGTTTTCTTCAAGTGTGATTGCTAGTATTTCTGAGGCAACCGAGGAAATTCAAAAAGAAGATGCTGACCTTCCTGATATTGCTAGAGATTGGGAAAAAGAATGGAAAAGCATTATGAAACGCTACGATAAGATGTTGGATGATTTTGAAGATGTTGGTAAAAATTCTGAAAACTATTTTACTCAATTGGATGAATTAACGAACCAATTGAATAGTGAAAAACTAAAAGCATCTGAAACAGAGAAGAATATTGCTTTACGCAAACGTTGGGATGCGATGTATCAAGAAGCTTCTGCAAGTATTGAAAAAGTACAAGAAGTGCTAAGAGATGGTAATGATTTTCATATTGTATTGGTCACTTCTAGCATGCGTCAGAAAATTGAAAACAATGTGAATGAGTTAGAAAATATCGCTTCAAGAGCTCAAAGTTTATTGGCAGAGTTAGAAGAGTTCTCAAGAGAAGGTAAGAAAATGGTGGATGGATAAGGTTAATTGATAATTTGGGGAGTTATGAACCGTCCTAAATAATTTATATTAAGTAACCGATGCTTTTTAAGAAGTTTCGGTTACTTTTGTTTTGGGACTTTTGAAAATTGTAAACTTTTTAAACCAAACTATGATGAAATATAAATACTTACTCTATATCTGCTTGGGTGTATTATGGATGACAAATTGTACACCTAAAACGGCTGAAAACACCACAACTACTAACAAGGTAATTGATGTTTATAAAACCAATAAAATAGGTGTTTTAAAAGGGCAGACTCGTAATTTGACCATGAGTAAATCGAAATTGAAGGATTTATTTAATAAACAATTTGGAGAAGCAAATAGTGTTGGGGATTTTGAAATCAAACAGTTTTTGACCTCAGGTCCAAATTATATAACTGCGGCTGGCAAAAAAGAAGGCAAAAAACTGATCATGGCAATCGAATTAGAGATAAAAGGTAATGAGTTGCATGTGTCAGAATATAATACCTTACATACCTCTTGTTTGGGTAAATATTGTAACGACTGCATTTTTAGAACGGATAAGAATGGTGAAATAGATGACTGTCTTTGTGATGAATCTAATATCACAAGTGATAGAAAAGAAGGCTATAGTCCTTGCGAACATCGTACTTTTATCAAAACTTTGGAAAAACAGTTTTAGTTAAATCATTTTTCTCGTAAAAAAATCTATTACAGTTTAAAGATTGGTGTTATATTAATTACACCATAAAACTTGTGATATTTACATCTCATCTTTTAATAATCTAGGAAAATAGGGTAGGAAATAGTTTTGAATTTAGATAAACTCTTAGCAAAAAATGATTCTACATTAAATCTGTAGTTTAATAAGTAGGTTCATTTTACAACTAATGAAAATGAAAGTCAGTTTATTAACTTTCATAAGTAATTGATATAAGCGTTTAAACATACATTTACATGAGATATATTGTTACTACCTATTCTATTTTAGGATTATTCTTATTTTTCAGTATTAAACTTCATAGTCAAACAGCATTTACTTGTCAAGGACAATTTTTTGTTTCTTTAAGCTCTAATAATACAACAAACTTAAATCAAATCGATGTTGATCCCATTACCAATAATGTAACATTCACTAATCTAGGAACTACTTTTTTTACCTATAATGGCATAGGTTATCGCTCCACAGATAACTTTATATATGGAATGCACCCTGATAATGAAAATTTCTTTAGAATTAATCCGAATGGTAATGCGACTCAACTTACTAACTTGAATACCATTAACACCAATGAGCGGTATTTTGCAGCAGATATTACGCCAAATGGAGATTTTTATGTGGCAACAGGAGCATTACAACAAGCTTTTGGAGGTCAACCTACTGTAAGTTTAATTACGGTTGATATGGTGAATCCCGGGTGGGCAACTACTCAGATCCCTCTGACTTTACAGTCAACAGGAAATGTTAATACTATAGCCAGATTAGCAGATATAGCTTTTGATCCGATTACAGGTATTTTATACAGTTTTGATAATATAAATACTAAAATTGTAACCATAGATATGAATACAGGGGTAATGGACGATGTTTCTTTACCTCCTGCACCAGGAGTTAATTTTTTGAGTTCCCTGTTTTTTGATGTGGCGGGTAACCTTTGGGGGTATGGAAGTACTAATGGAAATACAGCGAATGATTTATTTATTTTGAATAAAAATACAGGTGCAGCAACTTATGTTACTTCAGGCCCAAGTGCAAGTGGTACAGATGGTTGTTCTTGCCCTTATACCGTAAAATTATTAAAAGATGTTTCTTCTAATACGGTTCAACAATGTGGCACATTCCAATATACATTTACACTCATTAATACATCAGGTACGACGCAAACATTAGATTTATCTGATAATATGCCCGCTGACTTTACATTTTCTGGTGTTGTCTCTAATCCTTTTGGCGGAGTAGTAACAGGTTTGGGTACAAATCAAATCGATATAACAGGTATGACCGTTCCTTTGGGGACAAATAGCATTGTGGTAGATGTGCAAGTGAGTAATACTGCTACTCTAGGCGTGTATGATAATCAGGCTAGTATTAGTGGTTTACCTTTGTCCCTAGGAAGCGTTGCGGTTTCTGACAATCCTAACACGTTGACCTTGAATGATGTAACACCTATTACCGTTCAAAAAGGAGTAGATTTAGGACCTGACATTGTAGCCTGTCAAGGGACTGCTGTTACGTTAGATGCTGGTCCTAGTAATGGGCAGTATATTTGGAATAATACTTCAACTAGTCAAACTGCTGTGGCTTTAACAGCGGGTGATTATTGGGTTATTGTTACTGAAAATGGTTGTTCTGTTTCAGATACGGTAAATGTTGCTTTTCAAGATGTGGTGGTTGATTTAGGGGATGATACGACAATTTGTACGGGTGATAATTTAATTTTAGATGCGACTCAACCGAATGTAACGTATCAATGGAGTGATAATTCTACAAATCCAACCCTTTCAGTTTCTATACCAGGAATATACGCTGTTACCGTTACTGATCCACTTGGCTGTACTGATACGGACGATGTTATTGTTAGTAATCATCCTACAGTGGATTTGGGTACTGACGAAATCTTTATTTGTGATAGTTCTACATTTACGCTTATACCGAGTATTACACAGAGTACTTATGTCTGGCAGGATGGCTCGAACAATTCAACTTATGTAGCTACGACTACTGGAACTTATTATGTAACCGTTACAGATGTGAATGGATGTGTTTCTAATGATTCCATAGCACTATTACCACCCGTTATTCCTAATGTTGATTTTGGAAATGATACGATTTTATGTGCAGGCACAACACTTACGCTAGCTCCTATGATTGCAAATGGAGTGAGTTATGTGTGGCAAGATGGTTCTAATAACCCTACATTTACGGTAACTACACCAGGTACTTACTACGTTACGGCTACGAATAATAATACATGTAGTGGTGCAGATACTATAGTCGTTTTGTATCACACGATCATTCCAAATATTGGAGTAGACACCATGATTTGCCATCATGATAGTTTGGTCTTAGATGCTACTCAGCCTGATATGACTTATGTATGGCAAAATGGTTCGACTAATCCTACTTTTACAGCTCAACCTCCTGGGACTTATTTTGTAGTGTTAACGGATACGATTGGTTGTACAGGAACAGATACGATTATAATTGGTCAACATCCTATTACTCAAGTCGATTTAGGGCAAGATTTGATGTATGTCTGCGATAGTGCCAATAGTTTTACCATTTTTCCAAACATTACAACAGGAGGATTCCTATGGCAAGATGGTTCTACCAATACCACTTTTGTAGCAGATACTTTTGGATTTTATGATGTCCTTTATACGGATGCCAATACTTGTACAAGTAGAGATACAATTGAATTATTTGCACCACCTATTGTGGATATTGACTTAGGAAATGATACGATATTATGTATTGGTGATTCTATTATTTTAGTGGCTACTATTGGAAACAATAGAAGCTATGTATGGCAGGATAGCTCTATAAATGATTCTTTAACTATCTTTTCAACGGGCTTATATCATGTAACGGCTACAGATAATAATGGCTGTCAAGATGTGGATACTATTTCTGTTATTTTCAATGAAGTTATCGCTGTATTGAGGACAGACACTACAATTTGCTTTGATGCGACCATTCCTGTAGATGCTACACAGCCCGATATGACCTATCTATGGAGTACAGGCGCAACAACTCCAACTATAAATGTCAATCAAGATACCACTTATTGGGTAGAATTAACAGATACTATCGGTTGTACGGATAGAGATACTTTTGTACTTAGTCATCATCCTGTAGCAGATTTAGGCGATGATGTGGTCTTTGTTTGTGATAGTATATTTACACCATTGAAACCGGGTGTAACGCATGGTACATTTTTATGGCATGATGGTTCTACCGATTCTATTTTTATTCCAACTCAACAAGGTGTTTATTGGGTAGAAATTACAGATACGAATGGTTGTTACAGTACAGATACCGTAAACTTAATACCTGTAACAAGTCCGATCGTTGAAATTGGAAATGATACTAATATTTGTATTGGACAAACGGTTATAATTGATGCGACTACACCATTTATTCGCTCTTACTTATGGCAAGATGGAACTGATCCAGCGATGTATAATGCTATTTCAACTGGACTTTATACGGTAGAAGTTACGGATAGTAATGGTTGTAAAGATGCAGATTCTATGATGGTTTGGGTCAATGAAGTCATACCTGATATTGGGGAAGATACCGCAATTTGCGATGGTTCGCAACTCTTACTCAATGCAACCCAACCTAATATGACCTATCTCTGGCAAGATGGTTCTACCAATCCAACTTTTTTTGCTAATGCTGGATTATCCATCGTTCAATTGACAGATACTTTAGGTTGTATTGGTTTAGATTCTATTCAAATTGATTATCGACCAGTGGCTGATCTAGCGAATGATACCACATTAGTCTGTGATTCACTCTTCAATGGTCTGACCTTAACGGCTAATATTCCAAATGGACAATATCAATGGAGTGATTTTTCTATAGGAAATACATTGAATGTTACGTCTGACGGCGTTTACTGGCTTAATATTACGGATGAAAAAGGATGTTTTAGTTCGGATACCATGCAGGTTTTCCAACAGTCTTATCCAATAACAGAAATTGGAAATGATACAACGATTTGTATTGGAAATAATGTATTATTAGATGCCACAATTCCAAATGACCGTTCTTACTTATGGTCAGATAATTCAACGAATGCGACTTTAAATGTTGTTGCTATAGGCACTTATATTGTGACGGTTACGGATAATAATGGTTGTTTAGATACGGATACGATTACTGTAACCGTAAATGATGTAGAAGTTGATTTAGGAAATGATACAACAATATGTCATTCCGCATCCATTACATTTGATGTGACTCAACCGAATGTTTCTTATCTCTGGCAAGATGGTTCTACTTCACCTATTTATACGGCTACTACGGCTGGAACATTTAAAGTCATTCTAACAGATGGGACTAGTTGTAGTGATAGTAGTGAAATCATTATTTCTCATTTTCCAGTTATTGATTTAGGACCAGATAGATTATTTAAATGTGATAGTACGGAAATGACTATTTATGGAAATTTGAATAATGGAACATATCTATGGTCAGATGGTTCTACTACTAATCCGTTGATTGTGACAACACCGGGAACATATTCTGTTGATTTTGTAGATAATAACAATTGCTTGAGTCAAGATACCATTGAGTCAATTGCACCACCGATTCCACCGATTAATTTAGGAAATGATACGGTATTATGCTTTGAAGCAACGCATACTTTAGATGCCTTTGCAAGTGTGGGAAGAAGTTATGTATGGCATGATGGTTCTACTGCTCCTACATTTTTAGTATTTGAATCGGGTACTTATTTTGCTGAAATTACAGATACCAATGGTTGTACTAATGCAGATACCATTATGGTTGACTATTTCTTACCTGAAGCCTTAGATTTAGGAAATGATACCACAATCTGTGAAGCAACGTCGTTATTTTTAGCTCCAAATACACCAAATATTGTGAGCTATTTATGGCAAGATGGTTCTACGGGGGCAACCTTTGAGGCTTTTGATGTAGGGACGTATTTTGTGGAATTAACAGATGTAAATAATTGTACGATTAGTGATACGATTAACGTGGATATTCTACTAGAACCTCGACCTGTGGATTTACCATTGGATACAACGGTTTGTAATTATGATGAATTTACGTTAAACGCTTTTGAACCAAATGCTACAGAATATACTTGGCAAGGAGAATCTGCCTTTTTTGGTCAAAATGATCGAAAAGATACGAGCTTTACTATTCGATTCCCTGGCTTGTACCAAGTGAATATTGCCAATCGTTGTGCTTCTGTTGACCAAACAATTCAAGTGGTACACGAGGATTGTAGTTGTACACCTTATATCCCAAATGTGTTCACACCAAATAATGATGGTCAAAATGATGAATTTAAACCCATGGCGAATTGTCCAATAGAAAATTATCAAATGATGATTTTTGATCGTTGGGGAAATAAACTATTTGAAACCACAGAATTTAACGTGGGATGGGATGGAACATCTAGAGGAAATATCGCTCCAACAGGGGTTTATGTTTGGCGTATTCAATATGAAAGTACCAATGAAAGAGGCGTAACCGAGTCGTTTAATCAAACGGGCGATGTTACGATATTAAGATAGAAAGGACTGAGGCGGCTTTGCCTGATTGTATGATTGTTGTCTAATGTCATAATATATTCCCAATCATGCAATCAGCCGAAGGCGGCTCAATCAACGACGAACACCGAATAACTAAAAGCTATTGTATAGGTATGCAGTAAAATAAGTTATTTTAAAAAATAACACCAAATTAAGCAACGGTCGATTAGGATATTAATACTTTAAATCATGGTTTTGAATTTTGAAAGTAGTACAGAAACCTTCAAATAATTTTTGAAGAAAAATATCACATTCTCAAAGTGTTGAAACAACTCATATTAGACAAAACTATAACATCTAAATAAATTAAAAAATCCTTCACAATGTGAAGGCTTTTTTAGTGAAAAAATTAAATTTTCGTTAATTTTTTCATCTTAATAATCATATTTATCGACGATCTCTATCTCTATTGTTACGTCTGTTATCTCTTCTATCTCTATAACCACCATTTCTATTATCTCTTCTATCCCTGTTGTCCCTTCTATCTCTATTGTCTCTCCTTTCTGGACGAGGCACATAGTTAGCAGGTTTTTCTAATAACGCTTTACGAGATAATTTGAATTTACCTGTTCTGTTATCAATACCAATTAGTTTTACTTTCATGGTATCACCCTCATTGATTACACCATCTAGGGTATCAATACGCTGCCAAGAGATTTCAGAAATGTGAACTAAACCAGAACGATTAGGAGCAAACTCTACAAAGCAGCCGTAATTGTGAATAGATACAACTTTAGCATCTTCGTAAATATCACCTATTTGAGGTACATGTGTAATAGCTTTAACTCTTGCCAAAGCAGCATCTACACCTTCTGCATCTACACCGGAAATTGTCACAACACCTACTTCATCAACCTCTTCGATATTGATAACCGTACCCGTCTCTTTCTGCATTTCTTGAATCACCTTTCCTCCAGGGCCGATTACAGCACCAATAAAGCTCTTATCAATATTGATTTTAATCATTCGAGGAGCGTGAGGCTTCAATTCTTCACGAGGGATTTCTAATTCCTCTTTCATTACATTAAGGATATGTAAACGCCCTTGTTTAGCTTGTTCTAGTGCTTGCTCTAGTAAGTCATAAGGTAGTCCATCTATTTTAATGTCCATTTGTAATCCACAGATTCCTTCTTCTGTACCTGTAACTTTGAAGTCCATATCTCCTAAAGCATCCTCGTCGCCAAGAATATCAGTTAATACAGCATAGTCATCTCCTTCTTTGATTAAACCCATTGCGATACCCGATACTGGACTTTTGATTTGAATCCCTGCATCCATTAATGCTAAAGCCCCTGCACAGACAGTTGCCATAGAAGAAGAACCATTTGATTCTAAGATGTCAGAAACAATACGAAGTGTGTAAGGGTTTTCCTCAGGTAAAACCTGTTTTAACGAGCGACCTGCTAAGTTAGCATGACCTACTTCACGACGACCGGGACCTCTCATCGGTTTAATTTCACCAACAGAAAATGCAGGGAAATTATAATGCATAATAAAATCAGAGTAATCAGGATTAAGTGCTGTATCTTCTAATTTTCTATCCAACTTAGAACCTAGAGTTAAAGTTGCTAATGCTTGAGTTTCTCCACGATTAAAAACAGCAGAACCGTGAGCAGAAGGTAAATAATCTACTTCTACCCAAATAGGACGAACTTCATCCGTTTTTCTACCATCCAAACGAACACGCTCTTCCAATACCATTTTACGAATAACGGTTTTCTTCACTTTTTCGAAGCATTCGACTACCATTCCTTTATTCTCCTCCATGAACTCCTCACCTTTCAGTTCAGTTATCTTTTCTTTCAACTCTTCTTTTGCTGCTTTGAAAGCTTTTTTGCGTTCATGTTTATTCAATGCCCCTTTGGCTACGGTATAGCATGTTTCTTTTGAGATAGCTGCTACTTCTGCATATAAATCTTCATCTATGGGCGAATCTGGATTTTCTCTTTTCTCTTTACCAAACTTTGCTGCAAAATCTATTTGTGCCTGACATTGTACTTTGATAGCTTCATGTCCAACTCTAATAGCTTCAATCAAGTCCGCTTCAGAACATTCTTTAGCTTCTCCTTCTACCATCATCACATTTTCCATTGTAGCACCAACCACAATTTCTAAGTCTGCTTCTTCTAATTGAGAGCGTTTTGGATTCACGATATATTCGCCTTCTACTCGAATTACTCTTACTTCTGAGATAGGCCCTTGAAAAGGAATATCAGAAAGCGAAAGTGCGGTAGAAGCCGCTAAAGCTGCTAATACATCAGGCATTGTTTCCTTATCACCTGAAATAAGGTTAATAATTACTTGAGTATCAAATCTATAATCTTTTGAAAATAATGGGCGGATAACTCTATCTACTAATCTTGAGGTTAAAATCTCATAATCGTTTAATTTAGCTTCACGCTTAAAGAAGTTTCCAGGAATACGACCGACTGACGCGAACTTCTCTTGGTAATCTACAGATAAAGGAAAGAAATCTACACCGTCTTTCATCTCTTTTCTAGAGACTACAGTACAGAAAACCATTGTATTACCTTGACGAACGACTACTGAACCATCAGCTTGTGTTGCTAATTTACCCGTTTCTATAATTACTTCTTCGCCATTTGGGAGATTAAACGAAATACTATCAGGAATTTTTTTTCCCATTTTTGTCTAATTTATATGTTAAAACTAATATGTTACATATTGTTAATTAGGAATTACGTCCCTCCCGACAACTGTACGGGAAACTATCGGGATAGAAACCTGTCTGCCGACAAAGGCAGGTTACGAATTATAAATGTTCTTTGCATAATCGTAATTACAGCGTTAATAAGGAAAACCTAATTAATAGCCTTTATCCAGAGTCAGTAACTGACTCATAGAAAAGTTAAAGGTGTATTTCAGAAAGGAGTAGAATTATAAAAAAATATTGTTGTTAAGTCGAGGTAACTCATATATATACTCAACTTTGAGTGAGTATTATTAATAGTACAGATTGTAAATCAGATAAATTAGAATGGTTTGAATAATTGCTCGAATTGTGTGTCGGACGATTAGGTGTTAGTTTACCTAATATTCATATTTTCTGTTTGCTTATCT
>CAYLSF010000148.1:0-10064 GCA_964385675.1 uncultured Saprospiraceae bacterium | reverse complement strand
TTTAAAACCACCCAAAATTAATTTGGAAAAAGTTCATTGAAAATTAGGTAGAAAAAAAGTTAAAGCAGATGATATTTGTAGTTCAGAAAAACAACAATCACCTGCTTTATGAAACTACAAATATACGGAAAAGTGCTAAAGTCCTTAAAATCTCTACATCCAAAGGATATTAAAGGACACGGCTTAAAACGAGTAAAAAAGTTAGCTGGTCTGATAACAGGTATGATACGTTATCAAAGTAGCCATTTATCAAAAATAGGCAAAGGTTTACCACAACGGATAACGGCTTATAGTAAAGAGAAAGCAGCAAAATGCTTTTTATCCAATAAGTGGACAGATGTTGAAACACATTATTTTCCTTTTTTGAAAGCTATTTTGCCCATAATAATCAACCGAAATATCAGGGACAACAAAGGCATTCACTTGATTATAGATGGTTCAAAAATAGGTAATGCTCATTGCACACTTATGATTAGTATGGTTTATCAAAAACGCAGTATTCCTTTAGCTTGGATAGTTAAAAAGCAACCTAAAGGACATTTTGAAATCCAAAATCATATTGACTTATTTATACAAGTCGCAAAATTTTTAACGCCATTTCTATCCGATTTACCTAAACACACCTTGATAACTGTATTAGGGGATGGAGAATTTGATAGTATTGAATTACAAGAATTTTGTATATCTAAACACTGGAATTATGTCATTAGGACAGCTAATAATACTGTAATGTATGAAAATGATGAACCATTTAAAGCCAAACATTTAGCGGTACCCTTAGGACATAATTCATTGTTTATCAAAGAAATTGCTTTTACCAAAAAACAATTTAAGTCTGTTAATTTCTTACTTTGGCATAATTCAGAATTTGAACAAGCTTTACCACTAATTTCTTCTTTGGATTGTCCTTTAAAAATTATGGAGGCTTACCGAAAGAGATATGCAATTGAAGCACTATTTAAAGACTTAAAATCGACAAGTTTCAATTTACATAAAACCAGATTAACCAAAGCTTATGACATTAGCAATTTAATTATGGTTGCAGCATTAGCTTTCAATTTATTGGTACTCTTAGCGGATAAATTTAAAAGTAGTCCCCTTAAAAAAGAGGTTATTCGTATTCGTAAGGACCGAAAGGAATTTTCCTTCTATACCTTTGCTCTAACTTTGTTATTTCATCTTATTGATGAAGGCATTGACTTCTGTTTTTCTACCGAATTTTCAAAGAACTCTACCTAACTTTTTTTAGGTGGTTTTAAAATCTAGCATCCAGTAATATGAAGAAACGCTATATTTTGTTGATTTTTATCGCCATATTGATAGTTATTTTCCTTTTAGGGCCTCGTCCGAATTACCCGCAGTATGATGGTAGGATAGCCTCTAGTGCTATTCCATTAGAAGATTTGGAAGAACATTTAAAGATTGAAATGTCTAAGATTGAAGGCTTGAAATCGAATAATGATTCTTACATTCAATGGGCAGATTCGGTGCGTAAAACGCCTTATGCGGTTGTGTTTTTGCATGGATTTTCTGCTAGTCCGAAAGAAGGCGAACCAATTGCGAATGATTTTGCAAAGCGATATGGCTGTAATTTATATATGCCATTATTAGCAGGGCATGGGATAGACGATAGATTATCTTTTTCCAATTTGACACCAAAGGATTTAATAGAATCTGCAAAAGAGGCGATTGCCATTGGGCAGTTATTGGGGGAAAAAGTGATTGTCGCTTCTTCTTCTACAGGTGGTACGTTATCCCTATACTTAGCCGCTTTAAATCCAGCATCCATTGATGCAATGCTATTATATTCCCCCAATATTGATTTATATGATCCAACTTCTATGTTGATGACAATGCCTTGGGGAACACAATTAGCTAAATCCGCTCTTGGCGAGACGAGAAAAATCCCTGGTTTTGAGGGAGAAATTACCAATTATTGGACAAGCGAATATGCGGTAGAAGGATTGGTTTGTTTGAAATATTTAATCCAAGAGACCATGACACCTGAAATTTTAACACAAGTGAAACAACCGTTTTTTTTAGGCTATTATTATAAAAATGAAGAAGAACAGGATAAAACGGTTTCGGTAAAGGCTATGGAAAATTTTTATAAAATTGCTCAAACGCCTGCGGATAAAAAAACGAAATATGCTTTTCCAAATGGTAAACATGTCCTTACCTCATCTTATCAAACAGAGAACTTAGATAAAGTAGCGGAAAAGACGTATGAGTTTGCAGAGAAGGTGCTAGGCTTAAAACCTGTAGAATAGTTATCGGTTATTTGTTATCAGTTGTCCGTTTTTCTAATAACCGATAACGGACAACTGATAACTGATACCCAATTTTAAACAGATAGTCGATTAATCAACCGTTTTGTCATCTTAAAGAAATTCTTTTCCGTAACAATCCCTACCAATTCCCCACTTTCTTTAATGACAGGAAGACAACCTATATTGTGCTTATCCATCACGTCCATCGCATGTTGGAAAGAGTCATTGATGGTAACGGTGTAAGGTTTATTAATCATAATATCTTTAACCAAGAGGCTATCAATATCTTTGTCCACAGGCGTTTTAGCAAATTCTCGTAAGAGCAATCTTGAAGTAACTAAACCTGTTAGATAACCATTGTCATCTTCCACGGGCGTATATCGAATATCTCTCCAGTCCATCATATCCGCTACCAATTTTAAAATATCATCTTCTTGAACCGTAAAAATATCGGTATCCATAAACTCCTCTACCGTGATATTAGTAATATCATATTCTTTGAAACTTTGCAATTCTGGAATTTCCCACTCATGCACGGGAACACCACTCCTTTGATTTTGTGTCATGATAGACGTCAAGGCCGTAATCGCTTCATCCTTGGTGGTTTGTTTTCTGAATTTAGTGTAGGTTCTCAAAATCCATCTTGCACCATTTGTATGTTTTTCTGCCCTTGCTTGAATAATAGAAAGATAACGGTCTATATCTGCTGGATTAACGTTTTGTTTTTCTAGTCCTTTACGAGAAAGTGGTAATAGTTTTTCTAGAATTAAATCACAAGCAGAAACCTTCTCATCATTCATCCAAGTGAATTTACTATCAATTCCGAATTGGGCAGCTTTCGCAAAATTATCTCTAGCATCTTCAAAAGACATTTCATTTCTAATATCCTCATATTCATCTGCCATACCAACCATTAAGCCTAGCCAAAATGCTGTGTTTGCCATTTCATCCATTACAGTTGGCCCCGATGGAAAGACTCTATTTTCGATTCTTAAATGTGGCTGACCATTCGGACTGATACCATAACATGGACGATTCCAACGATATACCGTAGAATTATGAACTTGTAAAGCACGCAATTTAGGCGTTTTTCCTTCTTTGATTAAACCGAGTGCGTCTTCTTCGACATTAGAACTAATTAACACCCTAAATCTTGCAATATCTTCTTGATAAATTTCTAGGATAGACTCTTGTAACCAGTCATTTCCAAAAGTTACCCGAGGACTTCTATCCCTAAGATGATCGTAACTATTTCGAGTATCTATAGATTGTTGGAATAGGGCGATTCTGGTTTCATGCCAGAGTCGTTTACCAAATAACAAAGGAGAATTTGCTGCGATAGCCATAACGGGGGCTGCTACGGCTTGTGCGATGTTGTACATTTTTACAAAGTTATCAGGGTCAACCTGTAAATGTACTTGAAAACTCGTATTACAAGCCTCTAACAAGGGCGAATCGTGTTTGATTAATAATTCATCAATACCTTCAATGCGTAAATGATAATCATCTCCACGCATATTGCGTAAGGCTTTCATCAAGGCAAAATAACGCTCTTTGGGCGTTAAGTTTTTTAAATCCAAATCAGATTTACGAAGCGTCGGTAAAATTCCTGTTAGTAAAATTCTGGAATCAATACCATCGACTGTTTCATATATGGTATCTAAATAGTGTTTTAATTCTTTTTCTAAAAGATTCAAACAATCGCCTTCAAAAGTGCGAGGTGTTAAATTGGTTTCGAGGTTAAACTTAGCTAACTCTGTTTCTACCCACTCTTTGTCTTTCATCAACTCTAAGGCTTCCATCGCCTTTAAGTCAGGCTTATAATTGCCATCAATTAAACACATTTCTTGCTCTGCTCCGATTCGAGTAATGCCTGTTTCAAACCAATTATTCTTCAGCATGTACTCTAATGCTTGTACATCTTGCAATAATGCTTTTACAAAATGCTGCATCTGTTTGCGATCCTTTAATAACGAAACGTTTTGTTCTCCCATTTTTTAGTGATTTGTTCCCGATGTTTATCGGGATGGTAATTTGTGATTGGCAATTTGAGGTTAATCACAATTACACTTATCAATATTCAGTTATAATAGAGGGTTGGAGTATTCAAGGAATTGAGTCATGCAAAAAAGCCTCTCCCGATAGCTATCGGGATTACACCTTGTACCTCATACCTATAATTATCTACTAAATAAAGAACATTTTTGAAGGAAAACAAATATTTTTGCATCCTCTAAAGAAATACTTATGAAGCGATTAATGCTGTTATTATTACCAATCTTATTTTTTGCACATTGTAACGATGATGATTTACCCGATACTGGATTTGAAATGCAATATTTAAGAGATTTTGAAATTTTTGCAGGTTTAAATACTTTAGAAACACATATTTTTCAATTTACTCAGATTAGTTCTGAGTTTGATAATTTTGTAACGGTCAATGGCTATCAAGCAGAAAATGTACAGCAGATAGTGCCTAAAGCGTTTCGTTTAACAAATTTGACGGGCAATATTCCCTTCGATGATTTAGATAGAATTCGATTATTTATCACGAAAGAGGATGGTTCGCTAGAAAGTGAAATTGCCTTTTTAGAACCTGTACCGAATAGTGTTGGATTTCAGGTAGATCTAGTACCGACTTTAGCACAAGTGCAAGAACATTTACAAGATGAGCGATTTAACTTAGAGTTGAAATTAAATTATAGGTCTGTCCCCGCTCAATCTGTTGATGCTCGCTTAACGATTATTTTTCAAGCAGTTACGGATAACTAAGGTTGTTAATTACGAATTAGGAATTACGAATTAGGAATGTAATTCTCAATTCTCAATTCTTTATTCTCAATTGAACAAACACGTTCATATCATTGCTTTCAACATTCCTTCTCCACCGAACTATGGAGGGGTGATTGATGTATTTTATAAAATAACGGCTTTACATAAAATTGGTGTTCGTATCATCTTACATTGTTTTGAATACAATAGACCGTCCGATCCGATTTTAGAGCAATATTGCGAAAAGGTATTTTATTACAAACGAGACACGAGTGTTTTGAGGCAACTTCACATACGACCTTACATCGTTAACTCCAGAAACCATCCTCAACTTTTACAAAACTTATTATTAGATAATTATCCGATTTTATTTGAGGGATTGCATACTTGCTATTTTATCAACCACCCAAAACTGAACAAAAGACATAAGGTGGTACGAATGCATAATATAGAATGGCAGTATTATCAGCATTTAGTTAAATTGGAAAAAAATGCAATTCACCGTACATTTTTTCAAATAGAAGCATGGCGACTGAAACGGTATGAAACCATTTTAAAATATGCGGATACCATTGTTGCTATATCGCCTTTAGATGAAAATTATTTGAAACAGCGATATTCAAATGTTCACTATATTCCAGCATTTCATCCTAACGAAACTATTCAAATAAAAGAGGGTAGGGGAACGTATGCTTTATTTCACGGTGATTTAAGTGTGAAAGACAATGAAGAATCGGCGTTTTTTTTAATTCAATCCGTTTTTAAAAATTTAGAAATTCCATTAGTTATTGCCGGATTAAATCCATCCAATAAATTGAGTCAATTAATTGAACAACAATCGAATGTAACTTTAAAACCAAACTTACCTTTTGAAACTTTACAACAATTGATACAAGAGGCTCATATTAATATTTTAATCTCCTTTCATTCGGCAGGGATGAAACTAAAACTATTAAATGCACTGTATAATGGTCGATTTTGTATTGTTAATACCCCGATGGTCAAAGAAACGGGTTTAGCTAATTTATGTTTGGAGGCGAATAATCCCAAAGATTTAGAAATACTAGTGAAAGAAGTATTTTTAAAAACTTTTAGAGAACAAGATATAGATCATAGAAAACAACAATTGGAACATAACTTTTCCAATATTCAACAAGCCTTATCTTTATCAAAATTATTTTAATGGATATTTTACCTTTTATAATGAATACTTTGGTGTTGGTACGCTGTACCTTATTATACTTCTTATTTTGATTCTACAACAAGTATCGGTGCTATGCACCTATTGTACTACATATCTAGGTGCATAGCACCGATACTTGTTGCAGCCTGAAAACGAAAACGATATAGAGGTACAGCGTACCGATACAGATTTAAATACGTTTTTTATAATTGTCTAACATCCAAAGCAAAATAAGTCTAATATTAACATCAGAAAATAACAAGTCTCAGACCTTGTAGAACCTATTTACAGTAACAATAAAAAAATGGCAAGAATCGTTTTGGTAGGTGAGATTACAATGTTTGAATTGTATATTGAAAAGTCATTGATATTTTATAACACTCACTAACAAAATCAATACCTTTACCATTCATTTCGAAAGTCGTCCAATATCTATGGTCGAAAATCGAGTATTAAGAAATTTGTAATTATGAAATACACTTTACGAGCATTTTTTGGAGTTCTATTTTTATCCGTATTGAGTTTCCAAATTCAAGCACAAAGTTGTGATACGATAGGAAATTATAGTTCGGCTTATACTCCAACGATTCTTTCTCTACCTGCTCCAAACTGGGGCTATGTTTCTGGTCATAATTCATTTAATGATATAGCTAAGGCGGACTATTTTAACTATACTGGAACGAATACGCATGTTACGGGATCATTTATGGGATTTGGATATGCCTTTACCTTAGACCCTACTTCAACCGTAACCGCAACGGTATGGGATGGAACAGGGGGTACACCGGGTTCCGTATTAGGACAACAAGATATTCTTATTACAGATATAATTGCTTCTATTACTTCTTTTCAATTGCATTACGTAGAGTTTGATACGCCTGTAGAGTTAGCAAGTAATGAGTTTTTCTTAGGGTTTACCATGACGGCAGGTCCTGATACCGTAGCGATTATCACAAGTTCACCAGGTAATGTTCCTGCAGGATTTAGTACTGCTTGGGAACAGCAATCCGATAGCACTTGGCATAATTACAATGCGGCAACATCATGGGGATTTGACGCTGCTCATTCTATTTTTCCAATATTAGGAACAGAACCCACGGCACGATTTTCTCCGTCAAATGCTACAGGATGCATTGGAAGTGCGATTACCTATGATGCCAGTAGTTCCATTAATGCCTCAACGTATGAATGGATATTTCCTGGAGGTACGCCCGCAACTTCTACAATGGCGATGCCCGTGGTAACGTATGCAGCGTCAGGACAATACGATGTAACGTTGATTGTGACGAATGGATGTATGTCCGATACTTTGACGAGAACGAATATGGTAGAGATAGTGAATTACTGTCCACCTACCTGTGATTTGGTGACTACGATATTAGCAGTTAATCCTAATTGTACGGGAGGAAGTGATGGTTTTGCTTGGACACAGACTTCTGGAGGAACAGCACCATACAGCTTTCAATGGGGAACGTCTCCTGTGCAAACTACGGATACAGCCTTTAATTTAGCGGCTGGTACGTATCCTGTTACTATAACTGACGCAACAGGGTGTTTTGTTATTACAGATGTTACCCTTTCCGATCCTCCTCAATTGCAAATTTCTTTAAGTAAAACCGATCCAACGGTTTGTAATGGAACAGATGGAACGGCTTCTGTGATGGGTACAGGAGGAACGGGAGCATATACTTACGCTTGGGCAAGTATGGGTAATCCTGTTGGAACGACTAGTACCATTTCAGGCTTAGGTCAAGGCACTTATATGGTGACGGTTACAGATGCCAATGGTTGTACGCAAACGGGTTCTGTGATGGTAACGGATGGTTGTAATAATTGTAATTTAGTTTTAAATGTTACAGGTAGTAGTCCAAGTTGTGGACAAAATAATGGTAGTGTTACAGCGAATGTTACAGGGGGAACAATGCCTTACTCTTATCAATGGAATCCAGCAGTAGGGTCAGGACAAATGTTGACGAATGTTGGAGCTGGTACTTATTTTGTAACGGTCACAGATGCTGCGGGGTGTGTGGATAGTTCTTTTGTCACCTTAGTGAATTCTGGTGTTGTAACGATTAATATGTTACCTGAAGATGACTTCTGTAGTGATAATGGGGCATCCGTTACAGCAGTTGCAAGTGGTGGTTCTTCACCTTATACTTTCTTATGGAATACAGGAGATACAAGCGCGACGATTACAGGATTGTCAACGGGTAGTTATGATGTGACTATTACGGATGCAAATGGTTGTTCTGCTTCTTCAAGTGCAGCAGTGACCAGTATTAATTCAGGTCCTGTATTATCTATCAACCAAACTAATGTAAGTTGTAATGGTGCTTCTGATGGTGAGATTTTAATGACCATCAATAGTGGAAATGCACCGTTTTCTATCTTCTGGACACCGTTAAATATTAGTTCTCAAAACTTGACTAACTTATCTGCTGGAAATTATACCGCCTTAGTAGTGGATCAACAAGGTTGTATTGCAACGACTACAGTTGTGATTTCAGAGCCAAATACTTTGGCTGTAGCACCAACAAGTGAACCGAGTACAGGTAATGATGGAACAGCTACGGCAAATGTTAGTGGCGGTACGCCTCCATTTACGTACTTATGGAACACAGGTGATACCACTCAAATGATCACGAATTTGACGATAGGAACTTATGATGTAACGGTAACTGATGCAAATGGCTGTACAAGTTCTGGTAGTGTAGATGTGAGTCCATTTACAAATACAACAAACTTATCGAATTTAACAGAATTCAATTTATATCCAAATCCATCTGATGGTCGTTTTACGATTGATGTAGGATTTGAAAATCGTCAAGCCATCACGTTAAGTATTTTTAATGTGGTAGGACAAAAGGTTTTTGAATACACAGGTGATGAGGCAAATTATCAAATTCCTGTAGATATTTCATCTAAAGGGAAGGGAGCGTATTTCGTTACCATAGAAACGGATAGAGGTCGAGCCGTTAGACGAATTATTATACAATAGTAGAATAAAGAGACACGGAGTGCAAAAAGAAAGCACAGAGTGACACAGAGAATTTAATTATTCTGTGTTGCTCTGTGCTTTCTTTGATCTTGATAGGTATACGATTTTTGTATTGAGTTGAAAAAAGATGTAAGTTCCTTGGCTTCTGATAGCTATCGGGAGTCAAGGAACTTGGAGGGCAAAGCCCTATTTATTCCCAAATACCACATTTTTTAATCAAAAAATGCTGGGTTTTATAAAAATTTGGGCAATACAAAAGTCGTGTAGCTATCGGCAGTATCAAGCGTGGGATGACGGTTACTTCTTAATCCCAGGTGTACGCTCCAAAAACTCTTCATATAATCTCGTATGACGAGATTCCGTAGAAACTTTCCAGCCATCTATGAATAGATGCTCAATTTGTGTACGAGTTTCAAAAGGATCACCATCCGATACAAATACGGTTGCATTTTTACCTTCTTCGATAGACCCTAATTGATCCGCTACGCCAAAGATTTGAGCGGGTACAATCGTAATGGCTTTTAAGGCTTCTTCTTTACCCATGCCATAGGTTGCTGCAAATCCTGCGTTATACGGTAAGTTTCTTACATTTTCGATTTCTTGTGTACGAATCGCCACTTGAATACCTGCTTTTTGTAATAAACCCGCATTTTTATAGGCTACATCGTAGCGAGAAGAAGACCTAGACGGTACACGCAAAACAGGCCCTGTAATCACATGAATCGGCGATTCTTTGACTTCTTTAGCGAATTTCCATCCTTCATTACAACCAGTCAAAATCACTTTAGGTACTTTCTTTTCTTTGCCCCATTTGATAGCCGATCAGATGTCTTTATCCTTA
>CAYLSF010000147.1:0-10084 GCA_964385675.1 uncultured Saprospiraceae bacterium | reverse complement strand
CTTTTGTTGTTGTAACTACTTGTTTAGGATCTACTTTCATCTTTTAAATATTTAAGAATTATATTCATTTTGTCTAAGATGTTTGTTAAAACTTTGATTAATTTTAGTCAAAAAATTGAATTTAACCCGAAAATACTCATAATAAATGTTAAGTAAAAAATGGGATATTAGACTTTCGGCTTTAATTGTAATAATACTTATAATTGGGTATTATTACAATTACTACACGTTGTCTAGTAATACTAGTTTTACGATAGCAGAGGTAATTAGTAAAAGTAGAGTTAATAGTCATCAAACAGTGAAGTTTAAATTTAGAGTAAATAATATAAATTATGAAGGGTTAGAATATATATCAATAGGTGATGAACTTAGTGAAGGAGCAGGAAGTAAATATCTCTTAATGTATGATAGGACAAGACCTAAAAATAATATACTACTCATTCACAAAGGCTTACAGTCATATCAATTAGGTGACCACTTAGATTCAATTTATTCTGTAGATGATATTGAGTATTGGGTTTGGTTTCAAAATTAGATAAAAGGCTCAAACCACCAAAGTGATTCAAGCCTTTTATATATCTACACTTTCTTAAATATCTATGGAAATAAACGCCCAAAACGACGTGGAAAAGGAATAGTTTCTCTAACATGATCCAGATCACAAATCCAACGCACCAAACGCTCTAAACCTAAGCCAAATCCAGCATGCGGTACAGAACCAAAACGACGTAAATCTAAGTACCACTCAAAATCTGCTTGATCTAATTCGTGTTCTTCGATTTTACGTTTTAGAATCTCAATATCGGTCTCCCGTTCTGCTCCACCAACTACCTCTCCATAACCTTCAGGTGCTAATAAATCCACCCCTTTTACGTGTGTAGGATCGCCTTCAACTTCCTTCATATAGAAGGCTTTGATAGCAGTAGGCCAGTTGTAAACCATTACAGGGGCATCAAATACACGCGTTAAAACCGTTTCATCAGAACCCCCAAAGTCTTCCCCGTCAGGGAAGTTTTTAGCCGATTCTATCCATTGAGGAATGTTACGGATTTGCTCCTCATAGACTTTGATTTCCGCTTTTAACTTGTCTATTTGACTTTGTAAGTAGTTGCGTTTTCCTTTCTTTACACCGCCTTTGATGATTTTTTCATTCTCCGCAATTTTTGCTTCGCATCTTACAATGCCATCTTTAGCAGCTTGTAAATCTTCTTCTTGAAGCGTAATGGCGTTCCGGCCATTTACTTCTTTTTCCCCTCTTAGGATTTTAATCGCATCTTCGTATTCTACTCTAGGGAATGGTTGAATGACTTTTTCTAATTTCGATAAATCACGCCCCAAAACCTCTAATTCCAATTTACGTCTTTCAACCGTACGAGTCACTACATGGCGAACAAAAGCCTCAATTAAGTCCATGTTCATCTCGTTATCGAAATAAGCCATTTCAGGCTCAATCATCCAAAATTCCGATAAGTGACGAGGCGTTTTAGATTTTTCCGCTCTAAATGTAGGTCCAAAAGTATAAATCTTGCCCATCGCCATTGCCATCGCTTCACCGTATAATTGTCCTGACTGAGATAGATAAGCTTCCTTACCAAAGAAATCTGTCGCGAATAAGGTGGTTGTTCCCTCACAAGCATTACCTGTAAAAAGCGGTGCATCCATTTGTACGAAACCTTCTGATTGGAAAAAATCATGAATGCTCATGATAATTTCGTTTCGTACCCGCATGATTGCCCATTGTCTTCTAGAACGTAACCATAGATGACGTCTATCTTCCAAGAAGCGAACACCATGTTCTTTTGGTGTAATCGGATAATCTTGAGTTAAATGAACAACTTCAATCGTTTTCACTTGAATTTCATATCCACCGATTTGGCGATCATCTTGAACTACCTCACCCGTTAAAATTACAGAACTTTCTTGCGTAAGACCTTTCGTTACACCAAACTGTTCTTCACCTACAGCATCAATATTGACTACTGCTTGTGCATAACCTGTTCCGTCTCTAAAGACGATAAAAATGTTGGTTTTACTTTCTCGTTTGTTGGCTACCCAACCTTTTACGGTCACTTCTTGACCAACAGCTTGAGCAAAATCCTGAATATACGTTTGCATGATTTTTATTCGACTTTCGATAATCGACAATCGACTTCCGATAACAAGCGAATTACGATTGTCTTTTATTTTGATTTGAACCGCAAAAGTAAGGACTCTAACCTTAAATTTGCAATAGAATATAAGATTTGCAAGATTTCTCTCCGAAACCTTACATTATTGTTAATAGAATAAAGATTATTTTAAATAAAATGAAATTTGGATATTTGGAAAACTGTTGACCGCTTGCTGTCAACCGTTCACCGTTATGTTAGTTACAATTTATCCACTTTGTATTGAGAGAGAAAGTACTAGAGAGCAATGCAGCAATAGGGGTTTGACAATCCTTTTGGATTGTTTGAACTAAAAAATGATATGGTATTGCATGTTTCATCTAGTATAATAATCTATTTTTATGTAGATTGAATTGTTAGTGAAACACAGGAGTGTTCAAAAATGTTCCTTAGGGTTAAAATAAAAGACGTTCTTTAGCAATTTTGAGTACTAAAATTGTCAAATTATCATAAAAAATATATGCTGCAACAACTAAAACAGAATTGGCAAAAATACATATTGGATATATTGGTCATTATTATTGGTATTTCTATTTCATTTTTATTAGATGAATGGCGACAAAATCTCCAAGAAAAAGATATTGAAATTGAGTCTTTGGAAAGTATTCGTTCTAATTTAATGGTAGATACAGTGATTTTAAACACAAGAATTAAACGATGTGAGGTTTTTTTATGGAGCTACAGTCAGATTTTAAAATATGATTCATTAGACTTTCCTAAAGATAGTTTAAAAATATACTTGGATCATACCTTGACCTATTCTACTTTTGAAGCCACTCAAATTGGTTATGAAGCACTTAAACAAACAGGTAACGCTAAATTAATTTCTAATAAAGAACTACTCACTTCGATCATTCAATTGTATGAACAAGATTTAGAGTTGATTGAAGAATGGAGCGATATAGATAAATTTTTTGTTGTCAATGAAATGATTCCCTACACTATGAAAACGATTCAATTTACTCCGAGAACTGCTTATTTGTATGATAATAATGAGGATATTTTAAAACTTTTAAAGTCTAATGATACCTTTAAAAACCAAATAAAAATGGATGAACTCAATAAACTAGCTGCAAAATATTCATATCTAGGTATTTTAAATAAAATGACGCATATCTTAGCAGAAATTGATAAAGAACTAGATATTTTACAGTAAAGAATTGATAATAGCATAACTATGCAAAAAGGAAAATTATACTTGATACCTGCCTCGCTGGGAGAAAATACCACACATACCATTCCTCAGTATGTCATTGATCAAACCCATCAATTAGATGAATTCATTGTGGAAAGAGCGAAAACGGCTAGACGATATTTGAAAGCTTTGAAAACGCCTGTTCCATTTAATCAAATGACTTTTCATGAACTCAATAAACGCACAACGCCTTCGGAATTAAATCACTTTTTAGATAATGCGGAACGAGGGAAAGATATAGGATTATTGTCAGAAGCAGGTTGCCCAGGAGTAGCCGATCCGGGCGCAGAGATTGTTGCTTTAGCTCATAGAAAAGGAATTGAAGTTATTCCCTTTGTAGGACCTTCTTCCATTTTATTGGCATTAATGGCTTCGGGGATGAATGGTCAAAATTTTGCTTTTGTGGGTTATATTGGTATGAAAAAACCAGAGCGGGTTAAAGATTTAAAACGCCTAGAACAAAATGCTCAACGTTTTAATCAAACTCAAATTTTTATAGAAACACCTTACAGAAATAATGGCTTAATTCAAGAAGCACTGCAAACTTTAAAGCCTAATACAAAACTCTGTATAGCAGCAGATTTGACTTTACCAACGCAGTATATAAAAACGCTAACCGTTCAGCAATGGAAAAAGACAACTTTACCCGATTTGCATAAACGATTAGCGTTATTTTTAATTTATCGGTAATTAGACAGGATTTACAAGATTTACAGGATGTGACTATTAGGCGATTAAAAGTTATTTAATTAATCTATAACTGTAAATTTTGTAAATAATTACTGAGTCTCTTCTCCTGAATTTTTCAAACTGACAGGCAATTCAAAATATTGATAATCTCCTTGTTGAAAGTACTTAATACCGATCCAGTTATCACCTAAAAGTGCCCAAACATTAGGTTTACCTTTTAGAATGACCATATTTCCTCTTGCATTGTCTGGTTTTTCGATAGGTTTAGTGTTCGCTAACAATCGGAGAAATCCTTGCTTTGATTGCTCTTTGAGTTGAAACCGTTGCAATCTACCCTTCATAAAAATCATGGCTTCTACAGATGATAAATTGAATTGAGTAATTACATTATTCTCCTCTTCATCCTCCTCTTCTTCTTCATCTTCCTCCCAAAGTTCGTCGTCTAATGCTAATTCAGTCCCATTTTGAGCCACTTCTAAGAATAAGTCATTCCAGGCCTTAAAGGTCTCATCAGAAGCCTTAAATCCAGTTTGATACACATCATCTGATAGCCTTAATGCATCATCAGAAAACCGAAGTACATCATCGCTGACCACCGCTACATCATCAAAACCTCTCGCCCCAATTCTTACCAAATCATCACCTCCTGCTACAAAACAACGTCCTATCATTGTCATAACTCCAACTAACAATGCCCCTACTTGACCAAATATTTTTAAGTTTTGCATGATTGATTACATTTTGATTGGTTTTAAAATACAGCTACCTCAACATGAAGGTACAGTAAATAATTCCAAAATGGACTTCTACCTCACTTCGATAAAAATACCTTTCGTCTTATACTTTAAACCTTGCCTCTAAATCGTATCTTTGCCCCTTCAAAATTTTGATACTAAAAAATATGGATACTTTATTACAATATTTTCCTGATTTGACACTAACTCAACGCCATCAATTTGAAGCATTGGGAGCGTTATACAAAGAGTGGAATCAAAAAATCAATGTGATTTCTAGGAAGGATATTGATAATGTGTATGATCATCATATTTTACATTCTTTAGGCATTGCCAAGATGATTCATTTTACGGAAGGAACAGAAGTCATGGATTTAGGCACAGGCGGTGGATTGCCTGGTATTCCGCTCGCTATCTTATTTCCTGACGTGTTTTTTACTTTGGTGGATGGTCGTAAGAAGAAGGCACTTGTTACCCAAGAAATTGTGAAAGAATTGGGTTTAACCAATGCCATTGCGATGCAAGCAAGAGGGGAGGAGTTGAAACGCCGATTTGATTTTGTAGTTTGTCGTGCGGTGGCGGGTATTGATAAACTCCGACTTTGGACACAACATAAGTTTAAAACCGACCATTACAATCATATTCCAAATGGTTTAATTGCGTTAAAAGGTGGCGACATTGATAAGGAATTGAAACTCCTTCAAAAATTTGAATTTGTGGAAGTCTATGATTTAAAGGATTATTTTGATTTGCCCTATTATGAGGAGAAGCATATTATTTATGTACAAGGTTAGACAGGATTCACAGGATTAAACAGGATTTATAAACCTTAATTTTATCTTATAGATCCTGTAAGTCCTAAATCTTGTATATCCTGTCAATCCTGTCAGAAATATGAAAAATCTACTACAACATATAGAAGCCTTAGTTTTTTCGGCAGATCAGCCGATTACCTTTAAGGAGATAAAAATCTGCTTAGAGGATAGTGTGGTTGGTCCTATTAATAAGAAAGATATTGAAGACGCTTTGGTGGTATTGATTGAGAAATATCAAGCGGATGATTATGCGTTTGAAGTAGTAGCTATTGCTGGAGGGTATCAGTTTTTAACGAAAGGAGCGTATCACGATATCATTGGTACTTTACTAAAGTTAAAAACCAAGAAAAAACTAAGTCGAGCAGCATTAGAAACCCTTTCCATTATTGCTTATAAGCAGCCCATGACCAAAACAGAAATTGAACTCATTCGAGGTGTCAATAGTGATTACTCTGTCCAAAAACTATTAGAAAAAGAACTTGTTACCATAACCGGACGAAGCGATAAACCTGGACGTCCTTTGTTATATGCCACTAGTCCAAAGTTCATGGATTATTTTGGATTAGCCTCCCTCAAAGATTTACCAAAACTTAAAGAATTTAAAGTGACCGATAATGAAATCGGAAAGCCCGCAGCTATCGAAGAAGATACTAAACCAACTGAGCCAATTACCAATGAAGGAGAACAGAAAAGTGATAATTAGTTTTTAAGTGGTTAGTGGTTAGTGGTTAGTTTAATATAACTAGTCACTAGCCACTAATTACTAACCACTAAATACTCAGATGAAAAAAATTTTATTTATTGATAGAGATGGTACATTGATTATCGAACCACCTGTTACTTATCAAATTGACAGCTTTGAGGTATTGGAATTTTACCCAAAGGTGTTTCAATATTTAGCTAAGATTGCTCAAGAGTTGGAGTATGAATTGGTCATGATTACCAATCAAGATGGTTTAGGCACAGATTCTTTTCCTGAGGATACCTTTTGGGGGCCACATAATTTAATGCTTAAAGCGTTCGAAAATGAAGGAATAACGTTTTCAAAAGTATTTATCGATCGCACCTTTCAGCATGAAAAGGCACCGACTCGTAAGCCAGGTACTGCTTTACTCACTGAATATATGGATGGTTCTTATGATTTAGAAAATTCCTTTGTATTAGGCGATCGCCTATCGGATGTGCAATTGGCTAAAAACTTAGGAGCAAAGGGAATTTGGATTCAGGAGAAAGGAAGTGATGCAAAAGACTTGACCAAACATTGTGCTTTGATCACTAAAGATTGGGAGGACATCTATACCTTTTTAAAACTCAAAGAACGAACAGCAGAAACACATCGAGTCACCAAAGAAACGGATGTTTATATCCATATCAATTTGGATGGAGAAGGCAAAGGGGATTGTGAAACAGGTTTGGGCTTTTTTGATCACATGCTGGATCAAATTGCTCGACATTCAGGGATTGACTTAACGGTAAAAGTAAAAGGAGATCTAGAAATAGATGAACACCATACCATTGAAGATACTGCAATTGCTTTAGGAGAAACATTTTATAAAGCACTTGGTAATAAGCGAGGGATGGAGCGTTATGGTTTCTGTTTACCAATGGATGATTGTTTAGCACAAGTTGCTATTGATTTTGGAGGGCGAAATTGGCTCGTTTGGGAAGCAGACTTTAAACGTGAGAAAATTGGAGCCATGCCAACGGAGATGTTTTTTCACTTCTTCAAATCATTTACCGATTCCTCTAAAAGTAATTTAAACATCAAAGCAGAAGGCACCAATGAGCATCATAAAATAGAGGCGATTTTTAAAGCCTTTGCTAAATCTATTAAAATGGCGATCCGTAGAGATCCTAATTTTGATATATTGCCTTCTACTAAAGGGGTATTATAGAAAAGACCGCTTTGCTGTCAGATGTCAGATCGTTTTGTGCTTTCAGCACTCACTGTCAGATGTCAGACGGCATCTAATATCTGAATATCCCACTCACTATCGGGGGCTCTGACATCTGACAGCAAAGCGATCTGACTTCTTAAAAAAATGAACATAACCATCATAGATTACAATGCAGGAAATGTACAGTCTGTCTTATTTGCCTTAAAGCGATTAGGAATTGAGGGAGATTTGACCAGTGATGTAGAAACGATTCAAAAAGCCGATAAGGTTATTTTTCCTGGGGTAGGGGAGGCAAGTACGACGATGAATTGCCTTCGAGAACGAAATTTAGATAAACTGATTCCAAGTTTAAAGCAACCTGTTTTGGGGATTTGTTTAGGTATGCAATTGTTGTGTGATTATTCAGAAGAAAATGATACGACTTGTCTAGGCGTCATTCCTCAAAAAGTAGTGAAATTTGAACCTAAACTCAAAGTTCCTCATGTAGGTTGGAATACGATTTTTGATCTAAAAAGTCCAATTTTCGATGCAAGTTTGGAGCAGCAATATACATATTTTGTTCACTCTTATTATGTAGAACTAGGCGAATATACGACCGCTACAACGGACTATATCACGCCTTTTAGTTCGGGATTGCAAAAAGATAATTTTTATGCGACTCAGTTCCACCCTGAAAAATCGGGAACAGTTGGAGCAAAGATTATTGAGAATTTTATAAACATATAATGACCGAAATATTTGACTAAATCAACAGATGGCTTAAAGTCATCTGTTGATTGATCATAAGTGTTTTTGAACGCCTTAAAAATAGCATAATCTCCAAAAGTTAAAAATTGAAGTTTTTATAAACCTTTTGTACCTTGATGAATTATCACATTTAACTTATCTTTAAGATTGAAAGAAAGTGACGTTTTTATGAAATCAACATTCTAATAAATAGAATCGTTAATATCTAGTTAAAAAAGGGAATAGTTTTCTTGTTTTTTAAATGATTTATCGAATTCATTCCGTTATTAGAAAATGATTGAAGAACTTCGTATCAAGCGTTCAACTAAAATCAGAACACCATATTTTATTGATAAGTAAGTCAACGTGTCATTTTAATGAGACAAATACCTATTAACCTTATCAATCGACAACATAAATTGAAAACTCATGCAAAATAGGAAAATTAATTATTGGGGAATTATAGCCGCTTGTTTATTTATAACATCATCTATTTTCGGGCAAAAAATTGTATTAAAAAACCCCTCTTTTGAAGATATTCCACGACATAGTACCGTGCCTTATGGCTGGTATGATTGTGGTGATTTTAATGAAAGTCCACCAGATATTCAGCCAGGTGCATTTTTAGTGAATAAGGCTTCGCAACATAGAAGAACCTATGTAGGATTGGTAACAAGAGATAATGATACGTGGGAAGGTATGTCGCAGCGACTATCATCGCCGTTGAAGCGAGGCGAGTGTTATCATTTTAGTTTACATTTATCTCGTTCAGAGCGTTATGTGTCTATTAGTAGGACAACGCGTGTGGAAGAAAACTTTAATCAACCTGTCAAACTAAGAATTTGGGGCGGAAATAGTTTTTGTAATAAAAAAGAACTCTTAGCACAGTCTAAATTAGTTTCTCATACGGATTGGAGAAAGTACAAATTTAAATTCAAACCTAAAGGAACGTATAACTATATCTTTTTAGAAGCTTTTTATAAAACACCGTTATTGTTTGCCTATAACGGTAATTTATTGATTGATAACTGTTCTACGATTACGCCTTGTGATCAGCCATTAGAAGAAGCTGAAGATGAGCGGGAAGATATTTTGGCGAATAATAAAAAAATTAATCGTAGGCCAACAAGACCTAAGACGAACAAACCTACACCAAAACCAAAACCAAAACCTACACCTAAGCCTCCTAAAACCGATAGAACTAATAATAACGATAATGTGGTAGTGCAACCACCAAAGCCACCTAAGCGTGATCCAAAACCAAAAAGAACACCAAAACCTGAAATTCTAAAAGAATTAGATGCTAATAAGATTACGATAGGAAAACCTATACGAGTAGAAAAATTAGAGTTTCCTGCGGATTCTTTTCGTATAAAAAAGGTGTCTTACAAAGTATTAGAAGAGATTTATAATTTTATGGCAGCCAACCCAAAAGCTATCATAGAGGTAGGTGGGCATACCAATGGTATTCCACCACATACTTATTGTGATAATTTATCTAGAAAACGGGCAAAAGCTGTGGTAGAATATTTGATTGACAGAGGAATTGACCGAAGGCGGCTTTCTTATAAAGGTTATGGTAAACGGAAACCTATAGCGACTAATGAAACTAAAGCTGGACGAAGGAAAAATCAGCGGGTAGAGATAACGGTGTTGAGTCTTTCCTAAATTTTAAATTAACTAGAAATAAAAGAAGCATTTGATATTTAAATATCAAATGCTTCTTTTTTGAATAACATCCCTCAACTTAATGATAAACTTGAAGTGGTTATATGGTTTTTGGAGCAAACGCAAATCTTCTAAAAAATTAAATTTAGATAGAGAGCAAGCATTAAAAATTGCAAGAGAATATGTGAAT
>CAYLSF010000146.1:0-10187 GCA_964385675.1 uncultured Saprospiraceae bacterium | reverse complement strand
ACTAATGACATTAAGGGCGTCATTTATGGCTAATACATATTGTCGAGAACACTTTTTTACATCTGCAACGGTTACTAAAGCTGTCATTTCTACATAGTTTAAATTTTACACTATACTCTTGTATAGTAATATTTATTGAGTAGTTACTATACTTTAAATAGTGAAGGTAATATTTTTGTACAAATACATCAAACTATTTAAATAAGCATAAGACATGAAGCGTAAAGATTTTTTAAAAATAGCAGGGATCTCTGCATTATCTATTCCTATGATATCGAATAAATTAAAAGACTTAAGACCAACATACCGCAAGACTAAACGAATGCCTGTATTATTTTTGGGACATGGTTCGCCTATGAATGGTATTGAAGAAAATGAATTTGTACAAGGATTTAAAAAACAGGGGAAATTATTAGATAGACCCAGTGCAATCATAGTTGTATCTGCTCATTGGGAGACAAAAGGTACTTTTGTAACAGCTATGCAACAGCCTAAAACAATTCATGATTTTGGAGGCTTTCCAAAAGAATTATATGAAGTGCAATATCCTGCTCCAGGTTATCCTGAATTAGCCAAACAAATTGCTGGCTTAGTGCAACCTAAAGATACGGTTCATTTAGATCATAAATGGGGACTAGATCATGGCTCATGGACGGTTGTAAAACACCTATTTCCAAAGGCTGATGTTCCAGTTATTCAATTAAGTATTGATTACACCAAATCACCAAAATATCATTATCTATTAGCTAGACAATTAAAAAAACTTAGAGATAAGGGCGTATTAATAATCGGTAGTGGAAATATCGTACATAATCTAAGACGGATTGCTTGGAATAAACTAAGTGAAAATTACGCTTATGATTGGGCAATTGAAGCTAATAATAAAATGAAGCAATGGATATTAGATGATAATCATCAGGAATTAATTGATTTTAGGAAACAAGGTAAAGCATTTGACTTAGCTATTCCAACTCCCGAGCATTATTTGCCATTATTATATACATTGGGACTTAAAGATAAGGAAGATAAAACCCTAATTTTTAATGATCAACCTGTCGCAGGTTCATTGACAATGACAAGTGTTAAGTTTGGTTGATAAACTATTTACATCTGGTGTGACATAAAGTTATGGTTGTCCGCTAAAGATACTCGATTGTTCTTGGAAAAAAGATATGTTTTGGTGTAGGCTCATCTTATACTATTCCTCATTATCAAGAATAAGATTAACTACTTTTTCGTGAAAACCTGACGGATAAAGTATTTAGTAGTCATGTTGCTTGATTTTTAGAAGGTAATTATTGAGAAGTTTTTTGCCAGTCAAATTTGAATATTGAATAATAAAAATATAGAATGAATTTTTAAGCTTAACCGCAAATGATATACACGCCCTGATGCGAGTCGTAGATATTTATAGAAGAGAAGGAGATAAACTTGCGGAAAACTGGGTATTTATTGATATTTTGCATTACTTACATTCGGGAGGTTTAGATCTCTTGAAACGAATGCGACAATTGAATAGGATTTAAGAAACATCCAAAAATCAAAATATTATGAATAACCAACAACCGCAGCTTAAAAAAACTTTGGGTCCCTTAATGCTTTGGGGTTTAGGGGTCGGCTATGTAATTTCGGGAATGTACTTTGGTTGGAATTTAGGACTAGAAAAAGGGGGGACGCTCGGACTAGCCATTGCTACAGCATTTATTATTGTCATGTATTTGGCATTTACTTTTAGCTATACGGAGTTAGCTTGTTCAATACCAAAAGCCGGAGGAGCATTTGCTTATGCCAAAAGGGCATTGGGGAAAGATTGGGGATTCATTGGAGGAATGGCACAAAATATAGAATTCATTTTTGCCCCTCCTGCCATTGCATTTGCTATTGGAGCTTATCTAAATATTTTTATTCCAACAGTTCCCGTCATTGCAATTGCCATCATTGCTTATCTGATTTTTACAGCACTCAATATTTATGGTGTAAAGGCAGCAGCCTCTTTTGAGTTGATTATTACGGTAATTGCAGTAGCAGAGTTGTTGATTTTTGCAGGGGTCAGTTTACCTTCTTTTGAATGGACAAATCTAGAGAAAAATGCCTTACCCAATGGCTACGGTGGTATTTTTGCAGCCATCCCCTTTGCGATTTGGTTTTTCTTAGCTATTGAAGGGGTGGCAAATGTAGCAGAAGAAACCGTAAATCCACAGCGAAATATTCTTATTGGGTTTGGTTCTGCTATTCTAACTTTAGTGGTTTTATGTCTATTGACTTTCTCTGCTTCTGTTGGTATAGATGGTTGGGAAAGTATCGTATTTACAGAAAATGGAGAGACTTCTGATTCACCTTTACCTTTGGCACTCGCCAAATTATACGGAGAAGGACACTTTTTATATACTTTGGTTACATCCATTGGCTTATTCGGATTAATTGCTTCTTTTCATGGTATTATTTTGGCCGCAGGACGAGCAACTTTTGAATTTGGACGAGTGGGTTTTGCCCCCAAAATATTGGGTAATATTCATCCTAAATTTAGGACACCGGCTAATGCCCTTATTCTAAATACCATTATCGGAATTATTGCTTTATTTACAGGTAAAACAGGCGAAATTATTACCATTGCGTGTTTTGGTGCATTGACACTTTATATTGTTTCGATGATTGCCATCATCAAATTACGTCAAAAAGAACCGAATTTAGACCGTCCCTTTAAAGTACCATTTTATCCACTTACACCAATCGTAGCATTGATAATTGCGTCTGTGGCATTTGTAGCTATTACAGTGTATAATCCAATGTTAGCCGTTATCTATTTTGGAATTTTAGGGGTAACCTATCTTTGGTTTAAATTACAAAATGGATAAAACAAAGGTTAAATTATTCGTCTATCAAGGGTTTTCTTGTAAAAAGAAAAGAGCCACAGATTTTCACAGATTACTCAGATCTGCCTTTTTCGGCAGACAGGTTTACATAAATTTTTTGTGAATAATCCGTGCAATTTGTGATAATCTGTGGCGAAATTCAGCGATAATTATATAAAACTTTTTTTATGAGAAAACCCTTTTTGTCTATTGGCTTATTGCTAATCATTCATTCAAAATTCAAAAATGAAAGGTAAACTAACCATACAAGACCTTCAAACTAAAGTTAATAATGAAACCATTGAAACGGTAATTGTAGCGTTCACGGATCATTATGGAAGATTAGTTGGAAAACGTTTTGATGCAGATTTTTTTTTAGAAGCAGCTGTCGAGGCAGGTACACATGGTTGTGATTATTTACTCACAACGGATATGGAAATGGAACCCGTTGAGGGCTACAAATTTGCGAATTGGGAATTGGGCTATGGTGATTTCCATTTAGTACCTGATTTAAATACATTGAGAATAGCGGACTGGCTCGAAAAAACCGCTTTGGTCATTTGCGATGTACAAAATGAAAAAACGCATAATTGGGTAACCATTGCCCCTCGTTCCATTTTACGACAGCAACTAGAAACGGCTAAAGAAATTGGTTTCAACTGTTTTGCTGCATCAGAGTTAGAGTATTATTTGTTTGAAAATAACTATCGTCAAGCACATGAGCAGCACTACCATGATTTAAAACCCGTAGGTTGGTATCTAGAAGATTATCATATTTTGCAAGGTACACGGACAGAACCTTTTAATGCAGCCGCTCGCCGTCATTTGAAAAATTCGGGCGTACCTGTTGAAAATTCAAAAGGAGAATGGGGATTAGGGCAACATGAATTAAATATTCGCTATGCGGAAATTTTAGAAATGGCAGATCGCCACACTATTTATAAGCAATGCTTAAAAGAACTCGCAGATAAAATGAGAATTTCCATAACTTTTATGGCAAAATACCATGAAGATAGGGCGGGTTCTAGTTGCCATATACATATTAGCCTCTGGAAAGATGGTGAAAATGCTTTTGCTGGGGATCAAACTTTTGGACCTGTTCAAGGCTCTGATATTTTCAAGTGGTTTTTAGGCGGTTGGATTAAAAATGTATCCGATGTGATGCCATTTTACGCTCCTACTGTTAACTCATATAAGAGATATGTCGATGGTTCTTGGGCACCAACTCGTTTAGCATGGAGTTATGATAACCGTACGGCTGGGTTTAGGGTGGTCGGAAAAGGCAAGAGTTTACGGATTGAGTGCCGTATTCCTGGGGCGGATTGTAATCCTTATCTAGCGTTTGCAGCCTCTTTAGCTTGTGGGTTAGATGGTATTCAAAACCAAATTGAACCGCCTGCTATTTTTGAAGGGGATGTGTATGCAGCTAAAAATTTACCAAGTGTCCCTAGTTCCTTGGCGGAAGCTACGCAACAATTTGCCAATAGTGATTTTGCTAAAAAAGCATTTGGAGCAGCGGTAGTTGAGCATTATACACACCATTTTACAATGGAACAAAATGCTTACAATCAAGCCGTAACAGATTGGGAAAGAAAAAGATATTTTGAAAGGATATAAATGCGGTTGACGGTGAACGGCCAACGGTTTTTATCGTTTTGCCGTCAACCGTTCACCGTCAACCGTTCACCATTTTTAAAAAATGCGATTAAAAAATAAAGTTGCCCTAATTACGGGCGGAAGTAGTGGTATTGGTAAAGAAAGTTGTTTGTTATTTGCCAAAGAAGGAGCTAAAGTAGTTGTGGTAGATATTAATGAAAAAGATGGACAAGCTACTGTAGATGCGATAAAAGCAGCAGGTGGTGAAGCTGTTTTTTGTAAAGCTGATGTGTCAAAAGCAGCAGATTGTGAAGAGATGGTTAAGGTAGCTAAAGAAGCATTTGGTGGCTTACACATTTTATTCAATAACGCTGGAATTATGCACAGCGATGACGGAACGAGTCAATCTACATCTGAAGCGGTTTGGGATTTGACGATGAATGTCAATGTCAAAGGCGTATTTTTTGGCTGTAAATATGGAATTCCATTAATACTAGAATCTGGTGGCGGTTCTATTATCAATACGGCTTCTTTTGTTGCACATTTAGGAGCAGCAACGCCTCAATTAGCTTACACGGCTAGTAAAGGGGCAGTACTTGCCATGTCCAGAGAATTGGCCGTGATTCACGCAAGAGAAGGGATTAGAGTGAATGCGTTAAGTCCAGGGCCTTTGAGAACGGAGTTATTAATGAAATTTTTGGATACCGAGGCTAAAAAACAACGTCGTTTGGTACATGTTCCTATGGGGCGTTTTGGAGAAGCCAAAGAAATGGCAAAAGCAGCTCTATTCTTAGCTTCTGATGATTCTTCTTATATGACAGGAACAGAGTTTTTAGTAGATGGTGGTATCACAGCAGCGTATGTGACGCCTGAGTAAGATAGATGGTTTCATGGCTTCACTGTTACATGGTTTCATTGTGGTAAAATACGGTGATATTTTCCTACAAAACTGTGCAACAATGAAACGATGAGACAATGAAACCATGAAGCAATGCACAATACATTTCAAGTTATATCTCCAATAGATAGTTCTATTTATTTGGAACGAGTTTTGGCGGATAATACGGCAATTGAAAAAACATTAACGGCTGCTCAAAATGCTCAAAAAGAGTGGCAACAAACCTCCATTGCGGAACGGGCAAAAGTTTGCCAAAAAGTAGTGGAATATTTTTTGAATCATGCGGACGCTATTGGAGAAGAATTGACGTGGCAGATGGGGCGACCGATTCGTTATACGCCATTTGAAATTACAAAAGGGTTTCAAGAGCGGGCGAATTACATGATAGACATTGCAGAAGAAGCATTGGCAAATATAACTGCCCCTAAAATGAAGGGCTTTCAACGTTATATCAAACGAGAGGCACTCGGAACGGTATTGGTTCTTGCTCCTTGGAATTATCCATATTTGACTTCCGTCAATGCGATTATTCCTGCTATAATGGCTGGAAATACGGTGATTTTAAAACATTCTGACCAAACACCACTTTGTGCCGAACGATATGCCGCCGCATTTGAATATGCTAATGCCCCCAAAGGTCTTTTTCAATATCTACATATTAGTCATGAACAAGTTGCGAAAGTCATTCAAGATAAACGAATTGATTTTGTAGCATTTACAGGGTCTGTTCGTGGAGGTTATGCTGTACAAAAAGCGGCGAGTCATCGGTTTATTGGAACAGGATTAGAGTTAGGCGGTAAAGATCCTGCTTATATTCGAGCAGATGCAAATTTGAATCATGCGATTGAAAATTTAGTAGATGGTGCTTATTTTAATTCTGGGCAGTCCTGTTGTGGGATTGAGCGGATTTATGTACATGAAAGTTTGTATAATGATTTTGTAGAGGGATTTGTGGCATTGACTAAACAGTATGTGTTGGACAATCCATTAGATAACAATACAACATTGGGACCAATGGTACGAGCTTCTGCTGCTCAATTTGCTCAACATCAAATTTATAACGCCATTCAACAAGGAGCGAAAGCCTTGATTGAGCCATCTATTTTTGCAAAGCATCAAGAAGGAACGTCTTATATGGCACCACAAGTTTTAGTAGATGTACATCATGGAATGGATGTCATGAAAGAAGAGACGTTTGCCCCTGTAGTTGGAATTATGTCTGTCAAAAATGATGAATCTGCTCTACAACTCATGAATGATAGTCAATATGGTTTAACGGCATCTATATGGACGACGGATACAGAAAAAGCTATACAATTAGGTAATCAACTAGAAACAGGAACGGTCTTTATGAATCGCTGTGATTATCTCGATCCTGCATTAGCATGGACAGGCGTAAAAAATAGTGGTCGAGGTTGTACGCTTTCGTCTATTGGCTACGAAAGTTTAACAAGACCTAAATCGTTTCATTTGAGAATTAAAGTTTAAATAATGCGAGCAGGATTATTCGAGTGTGATCACGTTGATTCCGCATACAAAGAAAAATTTGGGGACTATCCAAATATGTTCACCCAACTTTTTCCTGAATTGGAGTGGGTCTGTTATGATGTTTGTAATGGGGTTTTTCCTACGGATTTAAATGAATGTGATGTATATTTTACTACAGGTTCTCGAAGATCGGTTTATGAACAAGAACCCTGGATAGAACGATTGAAAGCAACAATTCGTCAAATAGCTGAAATGGATAAATATTTTGTGGGATTTTGCTTTGGACATCAGTTATTGGGTGAAGCTATGGGAGGAAAAGTTCAAAAATCACCGAAAGGTTGGTGTGTAGGGGTTCACACTTTTAAAATCCCCCAAAAGGCCAATTGGATGCGTCCTTTTCAGCAACATTTAAATCTGCTAATGATGTGTCAGGATCAAGTATTGGAATTACCTCAAAATGCAATGGTATGGGCAGGCAATGAAAAATGCCCTGTTGGGATACTTCAAATCGGTGAGAAAATGTTAGGCATTCAGGGGCATCCCGAATTTTCAAAGGAATATGATAAAATATTAATGGAGAGCCGTTTAAATAAAATGGGGGATGAAGTGGCAACAAATGGTATCAAAAGTTTGACTCAGGCTGTTCATTACAACACCATTAGAAATTGGATTTTAAATTTCATTGATTTTGATACGTCTATATCTTCCTCAGTCATTTAGTTGTGAAATAATGTAGTTTTTATAGTCGTCCAATATTATTCAATTTCTTTAAAAGGGTTTAAAGCTATAAATCAAATGAAGTCAAATCTTACGATCATATTAATTTTTCTTGCTGTTATCGCCATTGCACAAGAAGGACAATATCAAAATCCAATCTATGGAGGGGGCTATCCTGATCCTTCTATTTGTCGAGTTGGGGAGGATTATTATATCGTTAATTCTTCATTTGAATACTTTCCTGGCTTACCAATACACCATAGTAAAGATTTAGTCAATTGGAAATTAGTTAGTTATGGACTTCATCGTAAAGAACAATGTATAGGTGTAAATAACCTAGTGGATGTGCAGCAAAGAGGAGGTATTCACGCCCCTACTATCCGATATCATAATGGTACATTTTATATCATCACCACAAATGTTTACTTACCTAAGGATCGCTCAAAACCTGTTCAGTTTATTAACTTCATTATTACAGCTAAAAATATAGAAGGACCTTGGTCAGAACCTCATATTTTAGAAGGTGCTCCTGGGATTGATCCCGATATATTTTTTGATGATGATGGCAAGGTTTGGTATGTAGGAACACACGCTCCAGAAAAACCTAACTTTAATGGAGAAGGGGAAATATGGTTACAAGAAATTGATGTAGAGAACTGGAAATTAAAAGGAGAGCGGCATTATCTATGGCGAGGGGCTTGTGGTGGTGTTTGGGCAGAAGGTCCTCATATTTATAAAAAAGATGGAAAATATTATTTGCTTATAGCAGAGGGAGGAACAAGTTTTAACCATGCCGTCATGATTGCACAAAGTGATAGTATTACAGGGCCTTACACACCAAATGATAGAAACCCAATATTAACGACTCGACATTTATCGTATGATTATTGGGTCAATAGCACGGGACATGCGGATATGGTAGAGTTACCCGATGGGCGATGGTATATGGTGGCACTAGGGATTCGAGGAGACGTTAAACGGACTTCAAATATGGGGCGAGAAACGCATCTTATTCCAATGACTTGGGAACAAGAACCCTTTGAATGGAAAAAATTTAAACCAACTTGGCCGGTTATTGCACCAGAAACAGGTAAATTGGAACGCTCTAATCCTTTACCTTTTCAAGATAAACAACAATATCGAAATGATGCTTTTTTTGACAATTTTGAACAGGAGAAGTTAGATGTAGAATGGAATTTTAGGAGAGTACCTTTGGAAAACACCTATTCTTTATCCGCTCGAAAAGGACAGCTAAGGCTATATTTAAAACCAAATATTATCGCTTTAAGAGAACAATGCAGTTTAATGGGTTTTCGCCAAAAAGAAACCAATTTTGAATATGTCGCAAAAATGGAGTTTGCACCAAAAAAAAATCAAGAAGAAGCAGGCATCAGTATCTTTTTACAAGATGATAATTATATCAATTTTACGATTGAACAACAAAAAGGGCAACCTACTTTAAAACTCATTACCAATCTTAGAAAAGGTAAGGCAACTACTATTCAAACAAAAGAACTAATAAATTATAAGGAGAAAATCCTTTTTAAAGTCATTTCCAAAAATAATAAATACCAATATTTCTATTCATTGAATAATGGGGAATCCTTTCAATTCTTTGCAGAAACCAATAATGATATTGTTTTGTGTAATGGTTATACAGGAGCTTATTTAGGGGTTTATGCTACAAGTAACGGTAATCAGACGAAAGGTTTTGCTGACTTTGATTGGGTACGATACAAGGGGTTTCCTACGAATTAAGTCGTTGTAATTGAATTTGTTTTCGATATTGACTAGGAGGAACTGTCTTCAATTTTTTAAAAACCCGATTGAAATGCCCTATGGTTTCAAAGCCATTGTTAAACGCTATTTGTCCGATACTATCTTCCGTTTGTAGGAGTTGCTGACAAGCCCGTTCTATTCTCGCTGTGTTTAAATAAGTCACAAAACTATTGCCTACTGCCGCTTTAAACCATCGACAAAATGATGGTGGAGACATATTGGCAAATTGAGCAATTTCATCCAAAGCAATAGGGCGATCCAAATGCGTTGTGATATACTTGGTAATAATTGAAATTTTATTTTGATGTTGAGTATTCTTCGTTTTTGACGTAAACGAAATAGAGGAAAGTTTTTCAGTAGTTGAAATTTCACTAAGTAGGTTTAAGATTTCCAATAAATGAATGAATTGTTGAATTGGAGTTTGAGTATGAAAATGCTCAATTTTTTCAATAATTGAAACAGGATAATTGTCAAATTTTAAACCGAAAGCCGCCGTGCTAAATAAAGGATACAAAGCTATACACTCTGGAAATTGCTGAAAGAGAGTCTTTGAAAATTGAAACACATGAGCTTCGATAGACTCGTCTCCTTCATTAGAAATATAATCATGTGGTAAATTTTCCCCTGTCATGACCAAATCCCCTGCTTGAAAAGGTTTTATGCTATCGCCTACAAATCGTAATCCCGTACCACTTTTAAAATATGTAATTTCTATTTCGGGATGATAATGCCAATAAGATTCTAATTGTTGAGCTGTCCTAATAAAATATTTAAAGGAGGTTTGTTGAGTACTCGTAAAGATAGTTTCTAATAAAGGACGCATTTTTTAACATGAAATTTAGCTAAGTAATTATTTA
>CAYLSF010000145.1:0-10332 GCA_964385675.1 uncultured Saprospiraceae bacterium | reverse complement strand
AATGGTTCTTTGAAAAATTTTGTGATTAGTCACCAGATGAGTTGTTTAAAACTATTGTAGTCAACAATTAAAGTGATATTCTTAGGAAACAACTCACCTGATGACTTCTATTCCACAAAAAAATTCAGACAACCGAAAAAATTTGGTTACAATGGAATAGAACCGAATTTGAAGTAGTTGATTTTTTAATGGAAACTAGTGTATCAAGGCATGATATTGTATTAGGATTAAAGCCACCTTATGTTAGACCACATACTGGTTTTGCTGTCGCTTAGATTTAAATATACCCCACGGTGTATCAAAAAATGATTTGATAGTTATCATATCAAGAGTACGTCAAAAACTCCCGTACCACTTTAACAAAAAAACGAAATACCCTAAATTTACACCTAAGATAATAATACACAAAAATGAGAAAGCATAAGAGAGAACTACTACTTCTATTAATAATAGGAGCAATTATTAATATACCTATATCAACAGCACAAATCAACTACGAACAACGAGGCGTAGGTGGAGGAGGGGCAATGAGTAGCTTTTCGATGAGTCCGTATTCTGATTTATGGTTTGTAGGGACTGATATGGGGCATTTGTATCGAAGTACAGATGCAGGGGTAAATTGGAAAGCAGTCAGCCATTTTGAAACAACCTTTTCGGCAGATTTGCCCAATGCGTGTTATGTAGGATTTAACCCCGATGTCAATATTGTATTTCATGCGTATGAAGGCTGCAAACCACAACGCAGCACAGATGGCGGTGTCACTTGGACGACGATAACTTCCCTTCAGAATTTATTACCTACCACAGGGTATGATTATGCCGATTGTAAAAATGATAATAATAAAACTCGGATTCGCTATTGGTTATCCAATTCAATTGATGGCAATATTGTCTTAGCAGCAAGTGGCGATGGCTTATTTAGAAGTGCCGATAGAGGTATCAATTGGACAAAAGTAGCCACAGTTTCTGGTGAAAGTAAAGGAACGGTTTGGGATTATTCGACCACACCACATACGGTTTATCATGCGAATGAAACGGAAATCTTACGCTCAACCGATGCAGGGCTAACCTTTTCAACGTATCATACTGCAAATGTTAGAAGTTTTACAGGAGGGCGAGATGCCAATGGTTTGCGATTGGCATTTTTAGAAAATGATGATACCGAATGTACAGGCGGATATATCACGAATACTTGTGGAAAAGTTTGGACGGAATTAGATGGTGGTGGATTTTCGGAAACTACACAACTCGGAGGGGATTGGGTAAGAATGGCAGAAAATAATTCGAGTATAATTTATACAACGGGGGCAAGGAATTGGGGGTATGGCTATGGCACGCAGATTTGGGTAAGTCAAGATGGGGGAGCAAACTGGGATAGAAAACTCTGGCAATTACAAGTGGATGCGACACCATTTAAGCCTTGGGACTTGAATAATTTTGAATGGTCGGCAGTTGGATTAGATGTGGGATATGACGATGGTGGGTATCGCAGCTTTTCTGTGAATCGTACCAATGCCGCACAAGCAGGAGGGACAGGGAATTATTTTCTTCACGTCACCCGAAATTATGGTGACTATTGGGAAGCTCCCTTTACAGAAATTGCAAATGGTGAACCACAAGAACAAGCAGCTTGGCAATCCACTGGACTAGAACCGACTTCTGCATGGCTACTTGAATTTCACCCGAATAATCCTCAAGTTGGCTATGTCGGCTTTGCCGATATTGGTGGACTTTGCACAGAAGATGGTGGACAAACATGGAGAATTATTAAAAATGGCTATAACTCCATTTACGATCATGCCTTTAATCCTGCCGATGATGATATGGTATTTGCTGCGATGAGTAGTCAACATGATTTTCCGTATAATCATTTTGGAAATTATACATTTGGAGCGATTGGTGGTATTTTTAAATCAGCAGATAGAGGTCATAATTGGGTACAGTTGACACCGAGTACTGGTGATTTTCATACGGCATTTTTATCGGTGGCGTATGATGAAGTGAATAATATTATTTACGGTGGCACACAAGGTAGAGGTGTAGCGGTTTCTAACGATAATGGATTGACGTGGGCTTGGCTAAATGATGGATTAGGCAGTCAACCTAAAATTGTACCTCAAATTGAAATTGATCCTGTCAACCAAGATGTCTATATCATTATGTCGGGTGACAAACCTGATTTTACAGATATTACTCAAACAGGAATTTATAAACTTTCACAAGGCGGCAGCACTTGGTCATTGTTACGAGGAACAGTCGTTTCGCCTGGAACGGATGGTGTAAATTATCTAGGGCCACTTTGGAAATTTCCCGTTCATTTTGCGATAGATTGGACAGATGCCAATCGTCAAAAAATATGGATGGCAGATAACCAAATTCCAGGTATGTATCGAGCAGCTGGATTGTGGCTAACCACAGATGGCGGCACAACATGGAATCGAAAATTAGAAGCCCCTTTTGTTCACCGCATTACGCTTGATCCTTGTGATGCAAATATGATTTATGCCAGTGCTTTAGGCGGAAATGCAACGCTTTCTGGCGGTTCTTTTTATTCTTCAGATGGTGGTAATACTTGGCAACTCAACACCGATTTGCCTATGCAAAATAATGTTTCGGCTTGTACGATTGATCCAAACGATGCTTCTAAAATATTTTATACGTGTTTTGGCGGTGGAATTTGGTACGGCGATAAACCCGCAGGGGCGACTTGTTCCATTCCGATACCGAATCCAATTTCAAGTACACCCAAAACCTACGAACAGCGAGGCGTTGGTGGAGGAGGGGCAATGAGTGGGTTTTCCATTAGTCCTTATTCCGATTTGAGATTTGTGGGAACAGATATGGGACATTTATATCGAAGTACGGACAAAGGAGACACTTGGCGAGCAGTGAGTCATTTTGAAACCCGATTTTCATCAGATTTGCCCAATGCCTGTTATGTAGGATTTAACCCTGATGTAAATATAGTGTTTCATGCTTTTGAAGGATGCAAACCACAACGTAGCGAAGATGGGGGCATTACATGGTCAACCATCACGGATTTGCAAGCACAATTGCCGACAGGCGGCTATGATTATGCCGATTGTAAAAATGATAATAATAAAACCCGTATTCGATATTGGCTATCTAATTCGATGGATGGCAATATTGTCTTAGCAGCGAGTGGTGATGGACTCTTTAGAAGTGCCGATAAAGGTGTAACTTGGACAAAAATAGCGACCGTTACAGGAGAAAGCAAGGGGACAGTTTGGGACTATTCAACTACGCCACATACGGTTTATCATGCGAATGAAACGGGTATTTTACGCTCAACTGATGCTGGATTAACTTTTTCAACTTATCACACGGCTAACATTCGCAGCTTTACAGGTGGTCGAGATGGAAATGGTTTACGCTTGACATTTATTGAGGACGATGACACGGATTGCACAGGGGGCAATATTGATGAAGATTGTGGCAATATTTGGATAGAATTGAATGGTAGTGGTTTTGTGGAAACGGCACAAGTTGGAGGCGATTGGGTAAGAATGGCAGAAAACAATAGCCAAACGATTTATGTAACAGGAAGCCGAACTTGGAACTTGGGCGAAGGTACTCGAATTTGGGTCAGTAAAGATGGTGGAGCAACTTGGACGCTCAAACTTTGGCAATTGAAAGTGGATGGTTTGCCTTATGTACCGTGGGATAAAAACTATCTGGAATGGTCGGCAGTTGGATTGGATATTGGCTATGACGATGGTGGCTATCGTAGCTTTTCAATCAATCGAAGAGATGCGACAGAAGCAGGTGGAACGGGTAATTATTTTTTACATACGACACAAGATGAAGGCGAACATTGGTTGGCTCCTTTTACGGATTATGCCGACACAGGCGACCGAGACACGGATAAAAAATGGCAATCCAAAGGGCTAGAACCAACATCTGCTTGGCATTTAGAATTTCATCCCAATAATCCACAAATTGGTTATGTGGGTTATGCGGATATTGGCGGGCTCTGTACGGAAGATGGCGGACAAACTTGGCGAATTATTCAAACGGATTATAACTCGAACTATGATCATGCTTTTGACCCGAATGACGACCAAATCGTATATGCAGCCGTAAGTTCTAAACATGATTTTCCTTACAATTGGTATGGTAATGTGGATTTGACAAGTCCTGGTGGTATTTATAAATCAATTGATAGAGGGAAAAATTGGACTCGCTTGACAGCTTCATCGGGCGATTATAATACGCCCTTTTTAGCGGTGGCGTATGATGCTGTTAATAATATCTTATACGGTGGCACACAAGGACGAGGTATTTGTCAATCTACAGATGGTGGAATGACTTGGACTTGGATAAATACAGGCTTAGGTAGTTATGATAAAATCATTACCCAAATTGAAATAGACCCAAATAATCAAGATGTGTATATTCTTTTATCGGGTAATCGTCCTGATTTTACCAATATTGCAGAAACGGGTATTTATAAATTAACACAAGGCAATAGTATATGGACACATTTACGAGGAACGGTGCATGATCCAAATCATAGTTTTATAGGCCCACTTTGGAAATATCCTGTTCACTTTGCAATGGATTGGCGGAGTACCAATCGGGATATTATTTGGATGACAGATATTCGTAATTATGGTTCGTATAAAGCGGCGGGTGTATGGCAAACGACCGATGGTGGCACAAACTGGTATCAACGTAAAGAATCGGCTAATCCGCACAGAATTACGTTAGACCCTTGTGATGAAAATGTCATATATGTCAATGGTTTGGATGGTGGAGAAGATCGTCCATATAGTAGCGGTTCTATGTTTACAACGGATGGCGGTATCACTTGGAAATACAATAAAGACTTACCCATGCACTATAATTTGACGAGTTTGACTATTGACCCGAATGATCCGACTAAGGTATTTTATACGTCATTCGGTGGTGGAATGTGGTATGGTGAAAAACCGTTAAAAAGTCCTGTGAATTGCAATGTAGCGGAAGTGCTTCCTGTACATTTGATAAGTTTTCAGGGAATTTGTGAAGGTAATCAAGTGCAATTGACTTGGCAAACGGCTTCTGAGCAGAATAATTTCGGTTTTTATGTTGAAAAACAAATCAAAAATGAATGGATTGAAATTGGTTTTGTAGAAGGAAATGGAACAACACTTGAAAGGTCTAATTACACTTATATTGATACAAAATTTGAAAAAGAAAAGACGTATTACCGGTTGAAGCAAGTGGACAATGATGGACAGTTTGAGTATTCTAATATCATTACAGTGGATTGTGCGAAAGCATTAGTACCAATGAACATATTTCCAAATCCAACGACTAGAGAAGTACATATCACTTTTGAACAACCGATTTCTACTACCATTGAAATTTGGAATGTATTGGGGCAAAATGTATTACAACAAACTATTGATGAACAGATGGCGGTTGATTTGAATCTTCAATCTTTACCGAATGGAGTTTATTTTTTAAAGGTAAATGGAGTGGTTCGGCAGATTGTGAAGCAGTGAGTTTTTTGGATTTTTGATAACCTTTTTGTTAAAGATAATACTTGAAAATGCTTTTAATTTTTGTGTTGAGGTGTTGAAGTGTTAATGTATAATTTGATGATAAATAAACTTAGTCTTTTTAAACAGGAACACTTTAACACCTTAACACTTCAACACAAATAATGAAGGTAAATTATACAGTTCTAATACTATTCCTATTACTTTTCAGTAGTCAACTCATAAAAGCACAAGACTGCAATTGCACGGTTACGCTAGACTCTACCGTAACTTTTGCAAATGGCAACAGCTATACTTACTCGCCTGGAGATACGATTTGTTTGGGGCATGGCTGGCGGAATCATTTGCAACTGAGAGACTGGTCGGGAGCAGCAGGAAATCCTATTGTTTTTATCAATTGTGGTGGGAAAGTGGAAATCGGTAATGATGATTTTTATTACGGATTGACGTTAGCAAATTGCTCTTACTTTAAATTGACAGGAACGGGCGATGCAAATCATACTTACGGCATAGAAATGACGGGAACAGGTTCTGGAAATGCAATGAGTGTTTACGGGATTAGTACTGATTTTGAAATAGAATTTATAGAGGTGAGTGGTAGTGATTTTGCAGGGATTATGTGTAAGCAAGACCCCAATTGCAGCACTTCTACATGGCGAGAGAATTTTGTAATGAAAAATATTACTATTCATGATACCTACATTCATAATACAGGTGGAGAAGGTATGTACTTGGGCTATACCTTTTATACGGGGAGAGAATTGACTTGTAATGGAGAAACGGTACTGATAAAAGGACATGAAATAGAAAATCTGCGAGTTTATGATAACATCATTGATAGCACAGGCTGGGATGGTATTCAAGTAGGTTCTGCTCCGAATGATGTTGAAATTTATAATAATACCATTACGCATTATGGATTGGAACGAGTAGGCGGACAAACGTCAGGTATTCAGATTGGTGGTGGTACGGGCGGAAAATGTTATAATAATTTTATCAAAGATGGCATGGGGAATGGTATTGCGGTATTTGGTGTGGGCGGTAATTTGATTTATAATAACGTGATTGTCAATGCAGGGCAAACCTACTATCCTACTAATCCGAATCAACGGGTATATGGTATTTTTTGTAATGATAGCTATACGATTCCGGGGAAAGGGTTTGACTTTATTAACAATACCATTGTGAAACCTAAAACTGACGGTATTCGGATTTACAGCACTCGTTCGACCAATAATAAGATGTATAACAATATCATCGTTGCCCCTGGAGCGTTTGATATTTATGAAAATGACAATACGAGTGCGGTGGGTACAGATGCCTATATTTTCGCTTGGGACGATGTGGACTATGTAACAAGCAATAATTATTTTGATACCTCTTTGGCAACAATTCAGTTTGCAGATACGGCTAATAATGACTATTCCTTGTTACCAACTTCTCCTGCGATTGATGCGGGATTGAATGCGGACGTTTATGGAATCATAAACGATTATCAATCGAATCCGAGAGGATATGGTGCTGGATATGATATTGGGGCGTATGAAACACCTACAACGGCTGCGATAACAGGTTGCACAGATGCAAATGCACACAATTATAATTCTATGGCGACGGTCAGCAGTAGTTGTCAGACCTGTTCAGATGGTATATTAAATGGCGATGAAACACAAATTGACTGTGGTGGTGCGAAGTGTAATCCTTGTGCGAATGGATGTACAGATGTGAATGCACATAATTATAACGCTACGGCAAGTGTAGATAATGGCAATTGTGAAACGTGCTTTGATGGTATTCAAAATGGCGATGAAGAACGAGTAGATTGTGGCGGAAACTGTACTCCCTGTGCGGCATTGAATTGTAACTGTGATTTCACATTGGGCAATCATGTGGTACGTGCAGATGGAAGCGTTTTAGGCGTTCAGCCTGGCGATGTCATTTGTATTGAAGGGGGAGAACGACCGTATTTACGATTGGAAAATTTTGTGGGAAGTCCAACCGATTATATCACTTTTATCAATTGTGGTGGTCAAGCAATTATTACGAATGATTTTTACAAATTTAATATTCAATTTGAAGGCTCTCAATATTTTAAATTAACAGGAAGTGGCGATCCAAATTTTGATTATGGCTTTAAGTTAGATGGTACATTGACGAATAGCGGTTTAGTCTTAGCGAATAAGACTTCTGATTTTGAAATTGAAAAAATAGAAATCCTCAATAGTGATTTTGCGGGCATTATGTGTAAAACCGATCCGACTTGTGATCTTTCGGCAAATCGTGGAAATTTTGAAATGAATAATGTGAAGATTCACGATAATTATATCCATCATACGGGTGGGGAAGGGTTATATATTGGACATTCTTTTTATACGGGTTACACGACCTCTTGTAGCGGTTCATCTACGGTATTGTATCCGCATGACATCAAGAATATTGAAATTTATAACAACATTATAGATAGCACAGGTTGGGATGGTATGCAAGTGGGATGTGCGGTAGAAAATTGTAAAGTGTATAACAATACGATTACCAATTTTGCGACTAAAAATGAAATATATCAAAATGTAGGGTTGGTAATAGGGGCAGGAACGGCAGGTGATTGTTACAATAATTATATCCGAAAAGGGCAAGGTTCTGGCATCAATTTGTTTGGGGTAGGGGATAATAAGGTGTATAACAATGTCATAACGGATGTGGATGGTATCGGCATTTTTGCCGATGATAGGGCAACGACTCCAAATACTCGGTTTTATTATATCAATAATACGATTTACAATACGGGGGATGATGGTATGCGTATTTATAGCGATGAGACACTAGAAAATGTCTTTATCAATAACCTCATTGTTAATCCTCAAACCTATGAGACTTATGAAAATGATAATACTTTCTTGACGGGACAAGATGCGTTTATTCGATTAGCGAGTGGCGTAACGGGGAATCTACAACATAATTATTTTACCCGTTGGGCTTCAGAAGCCTTATTTGTGGATAGTTTGAATGGTGATTTAACGCTTCAAAATAGTTCACCTGTAATTGATATGGGATTAGATGTAACGGGTTATGGTATTACGGATGATAAAATAAATACGCCTCGACCTTTTAACGGTATTTTTGATATTGGGGCGTATGAATTTACCAATTCTGTACTTCCTGTTGAGTTGATAAGTTTTAAGGGAACTTGCCAAAATAATCACGTACAGTTGATGTGGAAAACTGCTTCGGAGCAGAATAATTATGTTTTTTATGTGGAAAAACAGATAGAAAATGAATGGACTGAAATTGATTTTGTAGAAGGTAATGGAACGACTAATGAAACTTCCAATTATCATTTTTTTGATAAAAATATTGAAAAAGAAAAGACCTATTACCGATTGAAGCAAGTGGATAATGATGGACAGTTTGAGTATTCCCAAATTATTACTGTGGAGTGTGTTACTCCAAGTAATGAATTTATAGTATTTCCAAATCCTACCTCACGATATTTGAAAATACAATTTGAAAAGAATACGACTGATTTGATTCAAGTGTTTAATCCATTAGGACAATTGGTTTTGACTGATGATATAAAGAATAAGAAAGTCAAACAAATAGATTTAAATGATTTAAATGGTGTTTATCTGATAAAGGTAGGACATAGGATAAAGCGAATTGTGGTGAAAGAATAAGAAACGTTAATTGATGTTTTAATAAATCTATGCTATTATGATAAGCAATTTGATTAACCAAACGGATTTTATTGTTTTTGATATATAGCTAGAGACAAATATCATTATTGGGTTAAAGATGCATTAATCCAGAAAGGATGGAAAATTACACATAACCCTTTGCGGATTCCAAAACCTTCTCGACCAGTAGAAATTGTCTCGATAGCTATCAGGATAGGAGCAGAGAAAATTATTGATGCAGAAAAGGAAATAGAACAAATTGCTATAGAAACTAAGAGTTTGATGGGTTACTCAGAGTTTATGATTTTTATAATACCATTAGACAATTTGATTAGGAACGCTAATATAATAAACTCATTTAAATCAATAACTTATTTAATTGGTATTCCTAAGCTAAATCCATCTTCTAACACGATTTAGATAATTTTCGTAAGCCAAACCCTTTGTGTTGAGCAAATAGTTTTCTTCCAACCTAATTTTTACTTCAATTGAAACATAGCTTAATGCTAAGAAACACAAACTTACAGCATTAGGCATAAGCAAGAAGAACCCAATATTCGAGACTAATATACCTAAATAAACAGGATTTCTAGAGTATTTAAATAATCCATGTTTGATCAACGATATTGTTTCGTTTTCATTCAGCCCCAATCGCCACGAATCACCCATTTGTAATTGTGCCATAAATGCAAGAAATAACCCAGTGAAACTTAAAATAATACCTATGTAGCCAAGTGTAATAGTTTCAAAATAGGTGATAGGAATTAAATAGGGGTAATTATTTTCAATGAAAACATAATTTAGAACAATCACAGAAATCATTACAAAACAAACCTTGAAAACTTGTTCTATAAAGCCTTCTAAACCTGTTTTTTTCATGTTTTTAATGGCATTGATTCCTGTTCTTTTGTATAGTAAATAAACTCTAAAGCCTAATAAAATACCATAATAGAATAGCAGGTAAAATAACGCAGCAACTTGGAAAATAGTCATAATAATATTGTTTATACCACGTAATCTACAATACCAAATGCTTTAAACATTATTTTTTCGACTAACTGGTTTCTCTATTGGAAAATTAATTAAGCGTTAAATTTACACTGATAGCTACTGGTAGGAACTTGAACTTTACCTATTTCCGTTTATACTTATCT
>CAYLSF010000144.1:0-10361 GCA_964385675.1 uncultured Saprospiraceae bacterium | reverse complement strand
GCAGAATAAACGATAAAATCATTATATCTAAATAATTGAATTTCGTTTTTATCATTTACAAATGAATATGAAGAAGTCTCGTCTTCCTCGTCTAAATAAAACAGACCGTGTGAAGTATTAATTTTTGTCTTAACCTTTTCAACCTTTTTGTCATTATTGCTATATGAGGGGAGTACTAGATCCTCATTATTGGTATTAGATGGTATTTTTCCAGTAATAAAGTTAAAATCTACCCAATCATAACTAAATTTCTTTTCAATACGCACAAATATATTGTCTTTAATACTACGAGTTCCAAAACCTAAACTATAGGGTTTATAGTCCGTTAAATACCATTTTTTTATAAGCTGTCCTGTTGTATCTATCACAGCAAAGGCAAGCGTATCTTTGCCAACGTCTTCTATCAGTTTAGCGATAAAATACTCCTGCCCATCACCACCAAAAGCTTGATACTGACCAAAAGGAACAATCATCTTTCCATTAAAATGAAATAATGCCTTTTCTCGTTGTGTGTTTTCTAATTCAAAATAATGATTTCCTACATATTTAATATCACGATAAATGGTATCAAAGACATATTCAAAATCTAGATTAAGTAATCCATGCTTAGAAGAGCTTTGAGTTTCAACTTCTAACGCAAAATTAGAAACTTCACTTATTCCATAAAAAATAGAATCTAATAAGATATTTTCTTGTAAATCAATCACATAAATATTTTGATACCGCTTGGTAGAAACTATTACGATACTGTCGGTAACAAAGTCAATACGTTTATACTTTGGAGGTAACACAAACTTTCTATCCTTATCAATAACACCGAGCTTATTATTCACTTTTGCAAATCGGTATTTTGCTCCAAAATAGGCGTTATGTTCCGATGTGTTTTCAGAATAATCACTAAGGGATTCTGCAATAGTATCTAATACAATATTTCCTTTTTTATCTACACCACCAATTTTTTTCGTTATAGTTATGACATTGATAGTATCCTGTTTTCTATCCCATGCTAGATCAATATATTCTCCTTTAAAAAGTGGTTGCCCTTTTTTATCAATCAGATAGCAAATCCCTTTTATCCAAACTTTAGCATACCCTTGCTCAAAAGGTTCTGCATAATCATAAATTGGAGGTAATAGATACTTCCCTTTGGTATCAATAAAACCAAAATGACCTTGCTCTCTAACAGGAGCTAATCCCTCGGAAAAAGAATTGCCATTTTTATATTTGAATGGCAAAATGATTTCTCCTTCTAGATTGATATAGCCATAATGCGTTTGATTTTTGACAAGTATTAAGTTGTCTTGTGCATCTAAAATCAACAATAAACTACTAAATAGAATAGTGAATATGATTTTCATGGTTAAGCTTTATGATTCTTGAAAATTAAATATAAGATGGAATCATGATTTTAAATATTTATCAATCCAGAAAATTAACTCCTAGTCACTAATTACCAATCCCTAATCACTAAAATCACATCATCCCCTCATCCGCAAAACTAAAATACCCTCTATCAGAAATAATTAGATGGTCTAACACCTTTATATCTAATAAAGTACCCGCATCTTTGAGTTTTTTAGTGGTCGTAACATCCGCATGGCTAGGACGTAAATTGCCTGAAGGATGATTGTGACAAAGGATGATATAGGATGCTGAAAAGTCCAATGCTTTTTTGAAAATGACTTTGGCATCCACAATTGTACCCGCTACGCCTCCTATGCTAATATTCTCTTGTCGAATGACTTGATTCGCTCGATTGAGTAAGAGTATCCAAAATTCTTCATGTTGCAAATCGGTAATTAGCGGAGCTAAAATATCGTAACAATCTTTGCTACTTCTAATTATGGGTTTTGTGCGAGGATTGGTATTTTGACGGCGACGCCCTAGTTCTAAGGCCGCAGCAATGGTAATGGCTTTAGCTTCTCCAATGCCTTTAAACTCCATCAGTTTAGCTAAGGTGACTTTACCGAGTTCGTTTAAATTATTTTCTACACTTTTTAAAATGCGTTTGGATAAGTCAACAGCAGTTTCTTGTCTTGAGCCTGAACCAATTAAAATGGCTATTAACTCGGCATCAGATAAGGCTTGTTTTCCTTTTTTTAGTAGTTTTTCCCTAGGACGATCATCTTCTGCCCAAGATTTGATGGTCATTGTCGTTTTGTAAGTAGAGGCTTGATTTTCTTTTGAGGCTTCCTCTTTTGTATTTAATTGTTCCATAAAATAGGATTTTTTAGGTTATAGATACACTCTAAAATTAGCGTATTCTTTGATTTAATTCAAATAATTATCCACTTAACACAGAATTTACATGATCTTAAACTATTCTTAATGTTTTTGAAGTTCGGTTAAATAATGTACCTTCGCTCGTAGAATAGTACAATTATAAAACATAATTTTACCATTTCTAATGTATAAGACTAATTATTTATTGACACTTTTATCTAAGTATTGATTTATTTTATCTAAAATCCATTTTCAAATCAGTATCATTCGAGAATTTAGCTTAACTATCTTGAAGACTTGATTGTTTAGATAACATTTTGTATTTACACCCAAACTAAGAACAACTCTATTAAAGAATAGGGAATTGATATTGAGTAAAATGAGTTTAGTTTGGGGATTCACCTAAAATTTTAGATAGCTGTTAGATATTATTCATGAAATTGTAAGATAAGTTTAAAAGACTTCTAGTTAACTGCTAAATATATCTTGTAAATCCTGTGAATCCTGTCCATCATTTAGGCTGAATAGATTATAAAACAAAGATTTATGAAATTAAAAGTCAATAAGCGTAATATATCTAGATTGAAACTACCTAAATTAACTGCTAAGAAATTGAGAGTTAGTCAACTTAAAACACGCAAATTGAAACTGAGAAAATTAAAGGTCAAAAGGCCGCAATTATCTCAGCTCAAAACCAAAACTAGACTTAAAGATCCATTTGGTAATTTACTCCCGCTTAAACGTATTCTTATGGGCGTTTTGGGTGTACTGTCGTATGCTCACTTTAATATTTTCAATAAAATGAAAATTAATGGTACAGAAAATCTAAAGGGATTACCAAAAGAGAATGTACTATTTGTAGCGAATCATCAGACGTATTTTGCGGATGTTATTGCGATGTATCATGTCTTCTGTAGTACTAAATGGGGATTCAAAAATAGTATTAAATTACCGATTTATTTATTGAGTCCCAGAGCAAAGTCTTATTATATCGCAGCAGAAGAAACCATGAAAGAAGGTGGATTTTTGCCTCGTTTATTTTCTTATGCAGGTGCTGTTACGGTAAAACGTTCATGGCGATACAAAGGGGAAGATGTAAAAAGAGGCGTAGATATTACCGCTCCTAACAAAATCAAAAAAGCACTAAAATATGGTTGGGTAATTACTTTTCCGCAAGGAACAACTTCTGCTGATGCACCTGTTAGAAAAGGAACGGCTCATGTCGTTAAAAAATTAAATCCCATTGTCGTACCTGTACAGATAAAAGGATTTAGAGAAGCTTTCGATAAAAAAGGATTACGATTGGTCAACAAAGGAACAAAGTTGTCTATGACATTTGGCGAACCCATTCAGTTTGGAGAAGATGCAAATGCTGACGATATTCAAGACTTTATTATTGAAAAAATTGGCTCGGTAGGATAGAAATAATTTCGGATTTCGGATATACGACCTGCCTTTGTAGGCAGACAGATTTCGGTCAAACTCATTCCGAAATCATAAATCCGAAATCCGAAATAGGTTAACGCCTTCTGCCAATTGATTTGGCACTATAGGTCGATCAAGCCAATGTGAGCCAGATTGAATGGCTGTTTGGAAAAAGTCAAATCTTACCCATTTATACCGCTCTGTTACTTTTCCATCCTGCTCGACTTTGATATACAATCCCTCCATAGTATTAGAATTATCAGTTTCTTGCCGAACTTGTTCTCCTTTTATGCCATTTTGGTTACACCATTCAACCATTTCCGCAATATGATCGCCTTTAATAAAATAAGAGGGGGTGATTAAGTTCGTTAGACTTTCTTTTCGATTCAATAGACCTTCATATAAAACTTTTACAGGCTGCACAAAGGGCAAACGATTCATAAATTCTTTATGCCTTACCTCCGTACTTAGAAAGGTTTGAGTTTGCTTATCATAAATATCAAACTCCATAAAGTAGTGCGATAGATTGTTATAATAGATGGTATGTTTGGCATAAAGCCATTCCCCGTACATGATATAGCGATTCCCCAATACTTCATATAAAGCTGTTTGAAAGGTATTTGCCCATGTTTTAAATAAGGCAAAATGACGTTCTCTATAACCTCCTGTTAAGTAATGCCCTCTAGATTGTAGGAGGAGTTCCCCTTCATCTGAAAAAGAAATACCAGAATTCGCCCCATCCATTTTTTCTTCAATGACTAAGTATTTGCCTTTGAGTGCTTCAAAAGGTGTTTGAGCTAAGTCATGATCGCCTTCTTGCAGTCTTGACCCTTCTATATGTTTAGTTCTTGGATATTTTATTATCTCTATCATGACTTTTTTAATTAGGAATTACGAATTAGGAATTAAGGCTGTTAAGAGAACTTTTCTAAAGAGAAATAATTAACGAAAAAGTGAAGTTTACTAAACTTTTAAAGTTTAGTAAACTTAGATTTTCGGTACAAAACAGCATTTTTCTAAAGAAATTAAGCTGAAAGCTTATTAAAAATATTACTTCTAAAATTTCTCTTAACAGCCCTAATTAGGAATTACGAATTTTTTCGTTTTGTTATTCCTAATTAATTCTGGTAAAAATGACTTAACATTGATGACAGATAACGTTATTTTGTAAGCAGTCGTTCCATTGAAATTATAAAAGACCCAATGTTATTAAAACATTGGGTCTTTTATATAATTTTAACTTTGTGATACTCTGTGTTTCCTTTGTGTTCTCCGTGTCCTAATTACTTTCGTTTAGCCGTAAAATTACCATTAGGCTGCATAAAGGTGGCTTTATCCGCTTTATCTGCTTCTACGGAAAATAAGACGGAATAGCCTTTTAAGCCTTTTAAATCAAATTTATGCTCTCCCGAAGGCACTAGCGTATAAGTAGGCTGTCCTGGAACAGTAGCCATTAGTTTCTCGTCTTTGACTTCAAATTTGATAGTTTGCCCCATTAACTCAAAATCACCTACATATTTCTCTAAGTCAGCCGCATTTAATTCAACAGGTTTTGGCATTTTTTTGAATACCATAAACTCATCAAGAGTTGGTTCTAATTTAGATTGAACACTAACAATATCGCCATTTATATCCAATACAAATTGAACTTTAATATCACCTAAAGGACTGCCTTTTGCTTTAAAAACATCAAAATGATAGTGTTCCATGTCTAGTTCAATGCCATTCAGTTTAAAGTGTAAAAGATCTTTTTCTTTTTGACTGACGGTGATGATACCATATCCTTGATGTTCATATTGTCCCACGTATTTATCTAAAGCATAAGAAGGCTTCGTATCATTCTTTTGAATGACATCCTCCTCCTCCTCTTTATCTTCATCCGCAGCCTCTTTTGATTTTTCAATCCCTTCCATAATTTTCTTACTCCAATCTTTAATTTCTAACTCTAGTAATCTATCAATAACATTATTTCGGATAATAGAAGGTAGCTGTGAACCATTTTGATTCGTCAATACAACGACTCCAAAATCATCTCTAGGCATGATACAGACATTAGCGGTAAAGCCATCAATATTACCGCCATGCTCAACACGTAAATGCCCTCTGTAAGAGGTAATAAACCATCCTAATCCATAACTCGTGTAAAATATATCCCCCTCATCACTCATATTAGAAGGCATGATCATTTGAGGTTTTACCATTTCTTGCACAGAAGCTTCCGTTAAGATTTCATCATCGGCTGCTCCTTTATTTAATAACATTTTTATCCATTTTGCCATATCGACAGCATTGGAATTGATAGAACCCGCAGGGCCTACGTTATCAATATTTCTGAAATCCATTTTTTCAATGGCTTCTTCTTCATTTTCTTTATAGGGTAATGCATGGTTGGGATTTTTTTGCATATCATTGGTTGAGCAATTGGAGGCAGACATTTTTAATGGATTAAAAATTTCACTTACAACATAATTTTCCCAAGTCGTATTTTCCAATTCACCGACTAAATAACCTGCCGTCATATACATCAAGTTTTGATATTGCCACGCTTGACGTAAAGGCTCGGTAGGTTCAAGATATTGTAATCGCTCGTATAGCTCTTTTCTGTCGAAAGGTGAGCCATACCAAACTAAATCATGACGAGGTAAGCCTGAGCGGTGTGTTAGTAAATCTCTGACCGTAAGATTTTTGGATAATTCGTCTGTATATAATTTAAAGTCAGGAAGATAAGTACGAACAGGTTTATCCAATTCAATTTTTTCGTCATCTACCAATTGCATAACCGTAGCAGCTGTGAACGCTTTAGAAGAAGAACCGATAGCAAAGAGGGTGTTTTCGTCGGCTTTCCTTTTATTTTCTACATCGGCATAGCCATAACCTTTTGTTAAGATTACCTCTCCATCATACACAATCGCTACCGAAACACCTGGAGCATTCCATTTTTTGAGTTCTTTTTCTACAAATTTATCAAAACCTTTAAGCTGTTTGGGAAGCGGCTTAGATTGACTGAAACCTTGTAGGCAGCTAAATACGAGAATACTAAGAATTAATGTAATTTTACGATAGGTGTAAATTGATATCATGACTGAAGTTTTGTTTGAAAAAGCTTAAAATTATAAAGTCTAGACAAAGGATAATTTTTTTTAATACAAACAACGAATAATCAAAGACCAATAGAAATTTGAAATCTTCTTCTTTAAATACGGCAATCAAAATAGCTTATGGTATTGGCAATACAGGCAATGCAGTTAAGACGGTGGTATTCAGTATTTTCTTGTTTTATTATTATAATCAAGTGCAGGGCATATCGGCAACGCTTTGCGGTACAGTGCTACTCATTGCTTTATGTGTAGATGCGTTGACTGATCCATTTATTGGCGTTTGGTCGGATAGGTTTCATTCTAAATGGGGGCGGCGGCACCCTTTTATGGCATTTGGAGCCTTGCCCTTTGCTGGTTTTTTGTTCTGCTTATTTTTACCACCTGAAGGCTTATCCGAAATGGGATATTTTAGCTGGTTTTTAGGCTTTTCTATCTTAACGAGGGCTTCTCAGACTTTTTTTCAGATTCCTTATCTATCCTTTGGGGCAGAACTGACACAGGATTATCAAGAGCGTTCTTCTATTTATAGTTATGCACAGTTGTTTGGATTTGCTGGCAATATGCTGACAGTTGGATTGGGGTATTTATACTTTTTTAAAAGTACAGAACTGTATAAAAATGGAATGCTTAATGAGACGATGTATCCTTGGTTTGGTCTTTTTATAGCTGTTCTGATATTATTAACATCTTACGCAACAATAATTGGAACAAGACATCATATCTATATTCCTCCTAAAAAGATCTCGAATCAACCGCTAAGTTGGCGTATGTATTATGCAGATTTTTTGACCATTTTTAAAAATCAATCTTACCGTGTTGTGTTTTGGGGAATTTTAGTGATGACGCTGGTTATGGGAACGTATGAGTCCTTATTTACTTATATCAATATTCATTTTTGGGAATTTACTCCCGAAGATGCGGCTACCTTATTTGCCGCACCGTATTTGTTGGGTATTGGTGTGGCATTGGTTTTATCTACCAAAATGGTCGAATGGTTTGATAAAAAGAATACCTTAATTATCTCCATTATTGCTACGGTTGTTTTTACCAATTTATTTATAATAGCAAAACTCATGGGCGTTATGCCACCTCGTGAAAGTACCCTATTAATTGTTTTATTGTCAATTGGAATATTTTGTATCAATTGTTTTGCACCTGTGGTACTCATAACTTATAACTCCATGTTTGCAGATATTTCAGATGAGATTGCTTTTGAAACAGAGGAACGTAAGGAAGGAGCTATTTTTGCCCTTCGGGCTTTGAGTAGCAAGGCGGCAACAGGGTTAGGGGGATTTGTAGCTGGTTTAATTTTGGATGCTATTCAGTTCCCCGATAAAGCAGAATTAGGTGCTGTTGATAGCGAGGTAGTTTATAATTTAGGTTTAATCGGAGGCCCTATTGTATCCAGTTTAGCGTTAATTTCTATTTACTTTTTTGCTCAATATAAACTGGATAGACAGAAGCATCGAGAATTGATGGAGCAGTTGTGATAAATTAAAATCATTTTGAACAAAAAAAGAGTGATTAGAACATTCCCGAAAGCTTTCGGAATGAACGGATGTTACGGATTCTTTTTTTTTAAACTAACCACTCTAGCTTAGTAAATTCCAATCACCAATCACCAATCACCAATCACCAATCACTACTCCTTCTCATACCAAATCGGAGAAGACCAAGCCCGTTCTCGAATAATTAAATCCGTACCTTCTGGAAACTCAATACCATATCGAATTTGATCCCAAAGGCGATAGCTAGCCGTTGGCAATTCCAGCACACGGAGATAATAAAAGGCGTTGACTTCCGCATCAAATTCTGGATCCGTCCAAACGGTCTGCAACTCTATAGCCCCTTTATCTTTTGACCATGCTCCTGTTTCCATATTGACGGTTGCACCGTTATCGGGTACGCTACCATCTGTATTGACTTTGCGATTATCCGATAAGGCAACGTTGTAGATTTTCTCATGAAGTTCTCCATCTTTGTACCAGCCTTTTATGACTTGAATCCTATCTAAATTAGCACTTTCAGCATCTTTGGTTGCCCAAATTAAAAAGGAGGGTGCTTTTCCATTTTTGAGTTGAATATCGCCGCCCATAGGTACACCTTTAGCATATCCATCTTTTACCAAATCGTCAATGGAATTATAACTACCATCAAAATCATAACCTGCAAAAAAGCGAACTAAAATACGCCCACCACTTGTCGCAAATGTCTCTTTACGTTGCATGGCGTCAAATAAATGCCCTCTTGTATTTGCTTCTGCCCATACGCCAATTAGCCCTCCAGGATTGATGGTTTGATAAGGATTCTTTTTGAGATTCAAAGCCCAACGATTTTTTCGACGATTGTGTGCATAAAGGTCCAATGCGGCATGATTAGATAAAAAAGTATCGGCTTCTTCCGTATTTCCTGGTGTGCCAGAATGTGTATCCGTACTACCTATTAAACCATATTTATAAGGATTAACACCTAGTTTTTCTTGATGCTCTAAGCCTTTTTTCAAAGCGTATCGCACATAACTCGTTTTCTTAACAGGGGCTTGTTCATAATTTTCAAAATCTGCAAATTCATCATTTTGCCAAAGTGGAGCATAGACCTCGGAGTTTCCTTTAGCTTGATGTATTTCCACTAAGGGTTCCCACTTATGACTTCTTGTAGCATATTTAGAGTCAATTGGATTACCATTTTTATCTACGTTTGTAAATGCCATACCGCCAGAAAGATTAGTGTTGTGTGGAATCGCCATCACCGTTGCCCCCTGTTTAGAAATATCCTCTAAATAAGTCCACATATCTTCCGGTGTTCTAGCTTCTAGGGAACTAATCGGATAATCAGGAACTTTCATATCTCTAAAGAAAATATTACGATGAAGGTGTGCTCCTGATATACCTAGTGTCCATTCATAGGCTGCGAAAGTGGTAAATTGACCGGGTTCATAGTGTTGCTCTGCTGTTTCGACTTGTTCTAACCATGCTGTTTTAGTGGTTTCAAATCCTCTGAAAAATTTTAGATGACCCCTAGGTTTTTTAGAAGTCGTTTGTCGCATTCTATTGATAAACACTTGTAACATTTTCACGGTATCTGTTCCCAATCCTCTAATAAGGCGAGGAACATAAGCATTATGAGCCGCTGCTTCTGGACGACGAATGGTATGTACTTCTCCTAAAAACTCAGAATGATCCGTAACCGCTGCAAAATCCAAAGGACGACTAATTTTACCTTTTACCCCTAAAATCTCAATGACTTCACCTTTAGCAAATTGATAGGCTTGATCTGGATTCACTCGTGTAGAGCCAATATAGGCATCAAAGGAATAATTCGTATGTACATGTAAGTCTCCGAAATAGGCATTTCTTAATGTATTGGTTGGTACTGTTGATTCATCAAAATCTTTAGAAGTTGTGGCTTTATCAGATACAGGATTAGGTACATCATTTAAGATAGGACCCGATGGAAATTGGTGTTTATAAATAGCGAAACCAATTACGCCTAACCCTAAAAGTACTGCTATGAGGATACTGATTGTTTTTCTTGACATGGTGTAGTAGAATTGTTATTCAGAATGATACAAATATAATGAATTGAGAATTGAGAGTGGAAAATTGAAAATTATAA
>CAYLSF010000143.1:0-10374 GCA_964385675.1 uncultured Saprospiraceae bacterium | reverse complement strand
CCTCATTTTAATTAAAAATAAATAAGCTGAAATATTGTACTTTTAATAATTAAAAAACAGGTAATTATTTGATTACTAGTTTTTTATGACAAAAAACAAATCCTAAGTAATTGTACAAATTTTAAAACAAGTCTTTTTTTAACCCAATATTTACTGCCATATTTGTAATTATCCCTTAGTGTATTTTATTTTCACATTTTCATGCAGATTTATATTTGGTGTATGCCAACGAAATTTATACAATGTTAGACATTATGAAACCATCTTTAGCGTCTGTTCTGTTTGTCTTTATTCTTATGGGGTTCTCTTTAAATGAAGCAAAAGCCCAAATAGCAGTTACAAATACTGCTAATCCAAGTTCCGCTTACGATCCAATATCTTTAATCGAAACCGTTTTTTTGAGCGGTGGAGCAAATATAGATACGGTCATTTATACTGGTAATCCTAATGCAGTTGGTTATTTTCAAAATGGAAATAACTCTATAGGTATCAATGAGGGTATCATATTAACCTCTGGAAATGCGGAGTCTGCAATAGGTCCGAACTTGTTAACAGGTACGACAACTATCTGGGGTACAACGGGAGGCTCACCTGAGTTGGCTTCTATTGCAACAGCAGGTATTCGAGACTTATGTGAATATGAAATTCGATTTACTCCTACTGCAAATACTTTAACCTTTCAGTATGTATTTGCATCTGAAGAATATCCTGAATTTGTAGGCTCAACGTTTAACGATGTATTTGGTTTTTTTATTAGTCAAGCAGGGGGAGCAGGTCCTTTTACAAATATTGCATTAATACCAGGAACTACAACACCGGTTTCTATCAATAATGTTAATGGAGGTTCAAATGCCTCTTTTTACATTGCTGGAAATACAACCAATATAGAATATGATGGATTCACTACAGTACTAACAGCAACCGCAAATGTAATACCATGTCAATTATATACGATTAAGTTAGCTATTAGTGATGTAGGAGACGGTCAATTGGATTCGGGAGTATTTTTAGCAGCAAATAGTTTTAACGTTGGGGGAATAGTAACTACCCCTGCAACACCTACTCCTGATACTACATTAGTAGAAGGGTGTGATGATGGTACTATGACATTTTCTTTACCTGTTCCTCCAGATGGTCCTTACACAGTAAACTACACAGTTGGAGGGACAGCAACAATGGGCGTTGATTATCAAAATATTCCCTTGTCAGGCGTAATTCCAGCTGGACAAACTTCTTTTAGTTTTCCAATTATTACCATTCCTGATAATATTGTAGAAGGTACAGAATATATAGAATTTATAGTTTTTTCTAATCCTTGTGTAACGGATACCATAAGAGTTTATATACAAGATAATAATTTAACATTGGGGCAGGTGGATGATGCTTTTATCTGTCCTGGAGATCAGATACAATATGACGCTACTTCACCAATTCCATTACCGCCAAGTTTTAGTTATTCTAATACTACACCTCTGGCAGTACCTTTTAATCAACAACAGTCCTCAATTTTAAATATAAGTGGTTTCCCTTTTCAATTTGTTACACCCAATATGATAGAATCTGTTTGTATAGATGTAACACATCCATGGGATGGAGATTTAGATATTTTCTTAATTGCTCCTGATGGAAAATTTTTGGAATTGACCACAGATAATGGAGGGCTTGGTGATAATTATACAGCTACTTGTTTTACACAAACTGCGGCAACCTCTATTGTTTTTGGTACTGCACCATTTACAGGTGATTTTACACCAGAAGGAAGTTGGAGTTTCTTAAATGGAGCACCGGTTAATGGCGATTGGAAATTACAATTGACAGATGACGGATTCGGGTTTGATGGAACATTAAATAGTTGGTCTATTAACTTTGCTCCAATTTATGATATTCAATACTCATGGTCACCATCAACTAATTTAAGTTGTGTAAACTGTCCAGATCCAGTAGCTACACCAACAGCTACAACGACTTATGTGGTTTCTGCAACGGATTCTTATGGCTGTACCGTTACAGATACTTCTGATGTAACTTTTGGAAATCAATTGCCTGCTTCTACCATTTCTTGTGGAGCAGCTTCCACCGGTGCAGTAACATTTAATTGGACGCCCGTATTAGGAGCAACTAGTTATTTAGTGAATGTAAATGGAGCTGGTTGGATTACACCTACGGGTACTTTATCCCATACTGTTACAGGATTGACGCCTGGGCAAAGTGTCTCTATTGAAGTACAAGCACAGGGTGGAAATTGCCCACTTCCTGCGGCAATTGCAGCGTTTACTTGTACGGCTGCTAACTGTAGTTTAACCTCAGCTATTGATTCAACCTTTAACGTTTCTTGTTTTGGTGGAAATGATGGTCGTGCTTATATTTCTGCACCTACAGGAGTTGCACCTTATACGTATGATATAAATGGAACGCCACAAAATACAGGTGATTTTACAGGATTAGCAGCAGGAACGTATAACATAACCGTAACAGATGCAGCAAATTGTTTTGTAGTACAACCTATAACCATTACAGAACCAACTGAAATTCAATCCTCTTTTACAACAACAAATGTAAGTTGTAATGGTGGGAGTGATGGTGCTATTACCGTAACTTCTTCGGGCGGAACAGGCACACATACCTATGCTTGGAGTAATTCAGAAACAACCGCATCTATTAATGGTTTGACCATAGGAACTTACACCGTCACAGTAACGGATGGTAATGGTTGTACTCACATCAATGATACGACCATTACCGAACCCACAGCAATCAGTTTAAGTGTTAACGCTACAGATGCTTTATGTAATGGTGGAAATACAGGACAAGTATTTGTTACTGCAGCTGGAGGTACACCTAATTATACTTATGCTTGGTCTCATGATAATACTTTAACTTCGGATACAGCTAATAATCTTTCTATAGGAACCTATACAGTTACGGTAACAGATGACAATGGATGTTCTACTTCAATTTCTGGGACAGTAGGAGAACCTTCTGCTGTTACTGCTTCAACTACTTCAACAGATGCTTCTTGTAGTGGAGCAACAGATGGTACAGCTACCGTAACACCTGGCGGTGGAGTAGGCGGGTACACTTATGCATGGAGTTCTACGCCTGTACAAACTACTGCAACTGCTACCAATTTAAGTAATGGTTCTTATACCGTTACAGTAACTGATGCGAATGGTTGTACAACCACAGCTACAGCTACGATTAATGTGCCTTCTCCTATTTTAATGACTTACACGACTGTACCAGCTTCTTGTTTAGGTGCAACTGATGGTTCAGCAACAGCTATGGCTTCTGGGGGTGCTGGTGGATTTTCGTATGTTTGGAATACAACACCTGCTCAAAACACGGCAACAGCTACAGGACTCGGGGTCGGAAATCATATTGTAACGGTTACAGATATGGATGGATGTAGTGATACGTTCCATATCCAAGTTCCTCAAGGTTCTATAGTTGTTACACCATCTTTAACTATGACAGCCGTAAATTGTAATGGAGGAACAGATGGAACCGCTATGGTGAGTGCTGCTGGTGGAACTGGTCCTTATAATTTTGTATGGGATGGTGGACAAAATTCTAATAATATTACAAATCTTAGTGCTGGTACTTATTATGTAACGGCAACTGATAATATTGGATGTTTTGGTGTAGATAGTATTGAGGTTACAGAACCATTGGCGTTGACTTCTACCATGACTGAAACGAATTTAAGTTGTTATAATAATGGAACAGGAGCGGCTTCTATTGCCGTACAGGGCGGAACTCCAACTTATAACTTTAATTGGGATAGTGGTCAAATGACAGCTACAATTAATAATCTTCAAGCAGGTACATATATTGTTACTGTTACAGATGCTAACAATTGTACTTTATTAGATACAGCTATTTTAACTGAACCAGATACGCTAGATTTAACTATGAGTTCGACTCAGGTAAGTTGTAATGGTGCAGGAGATGGAACAACTACAGTAGTACCTACAGGCGGGACTATGCCTTATAGTTATGCTTGGAATACAACACCTATTCAAACCACAGCAACAGCTACGGGCTTAAGCGGTGGTTTATACACTGTAACCGTAACAGACTTTTTAGGTTGTAGTTCTATTGATACAATTAGTGTTTTAGAACGAACAGATATTGTTTTAACAGAAAGTAATACTCCAGCAAATTGTTATGGAATAAATAACGGAACGGCTACGGTTAATGCGATAGGGGGCGCTGGAAATTACTCTTATGCATGGAATACAACACCTGTACAAACTATGGCTACGGCTACGAATCTATTAGCTGGAACTTATACCGTAACTGTAACGGATAATGATGGTTGTACAGATACCATAAGTACTACTATATCAGAACCTGATTCCATTACCATTACAATAACTAAAACAGATATTTCTTGTTTTGGAGCAAATGATGGAACTGCATCAGCTTCTGCAATAGGTGGTGTAGGGGGCTACACTTATGCATGGAATACCACACCGGTACAAACAACAGCATCTATTTCTGGATTAGGTGCAGGCACATATATTGTAACTGTAACAGATGCTAATAATTGTACCAATACTGCTTCTATTACCATTATAGAACCGCTGGCAATTACGTTTACAACAAGTGTCAATAACTTATTATGTAAAGACGATTTATCGGGTTTTGCTACTATAACACCGAGTGGTGGGGCAGGTGGATTTACTTATGTTTGGAGTACAAACCCAGTTCAAACAACAGCAACGGCAACGGGATTAGATGATGGTACTTATAGTTTCACAATTACAGATGTAAATAATTGCTTTACAACGGGTAGTGTAACGTTAACGGAACCCGATTCTCTTTTAACTTCGATGACAGGGAAAGATATTACCTGTAATAGTGGTAGTGATGGTTCTGCTACTATAAGTCCAACAGGAGGAACTTTTCCTTATACTTATACTTGGAATACAAATCCTGTGCAAACAACTACAACAGCCACAGGATTAGCAGCAGGCTTATATCTTTGTACGGTGACAGATGCTAATGGCTGTGTGGCTTCTGATTCAATTATTTTATCTGAACCTACGGCTGTTGTGACCAGTACTTCTAAGACAGATGTAACTTGTTTTAATGGTACAGATGGTACCGTCAATGTTGCAGCAGGGGGGGGAACAGCTGCTACAGGAACATATACTTATGCTTGGTCTCCTTCTGGAGCAAATACTAGTATGGTAACAAATGTAGGAGCGGGCTGGCACTTTGTAACAGTAACGGACGATGTTGGTTGTGTTAAAATTGATAGTGTTGAAGTTCTTCAACCTGATGAAATCATATTAACAATGTCGGCTACACCTGTTGTTTGTAGTGGTGATAATAACGGAACAACGACGGTATCAGCAATAGGTGGAACAGGGGCGTATTCTTACATTTGGAATACCATGCCATCGCAAACAACAGCTACAGCTACTGGATTGACACCTGGATGGTATGTTGTAACAGTAACTGATATAAATGGCTGTACAAAAGTCGATAGTGCAGAAGTAACGGCTCCAAACGCTTTAGGAATTGCGGTAACAGGCACAAATATAGATTGTTATGGAAATGCAACGGGTACGGCTGATGTAGCGATTACGGGTGGCGTTCCAAATTATACAACAAATTGGAGTAATGGTCAAAATACTACTAGCATAACAGGGTTGATAGCAGGAACTTATGTAGTAACGGTCTCTGACATGAATGGTTGTAGTCTAGTAGATTCAATTACATTAACTGAACCAACTGCTCCACTTCAACTAACCTTAACAGATTTTGAAGTTAACTGTAATGGAGGAAATGATGGTTCTATTACATCAAATGTTACAGGTGGTACAGGGCCTTACAATTATAGTTGGAATACAAGACCCAATGCTCAAATTACTGCTAATGCGACTAATTTAACGGCTGGTGTTTACACCTTAATTGTTACAGATGCGAATGGTTGTTTTATTATAGATTCTATTGAAGTAGAAGAACCTGCACCAATTACCCTACTGATGACAGAAGAAGGCTCAAGTTGTAATGGAGGAAACGATGGAACAGCAACAGTAGCAGCAAGTGGAGGTGTTCCAGGCTATACATATAATTGGAGTACAATCCCTTCACAATCTACAACTACAGCAACCAATCTTATTGGAGGTCAAACTTATACTGTCATTGTAACTGATACTAGAAATTGTGTTGAAACACAATCTATCACGATTTCGCAACCCGATCCAATTACACTAACAACTATTCAAGATGATATATCCTGTAATGGCTTAACAGATGGTACGGCTACAGTTCAAGCTGCTGGAGGAACGCCTGCTTATTTCTATCAGTGGGACAATAATGCAAATAATCAACCCACAGCACAAGCAACTGGTTTAGGAGTTGGAACTTATACGGTAACGGTTACGGATACTTTAGGGTGTTTCACAACAACTCAAGTCACTATAACTGAACCTGCTCCTTTATTTAGTAATACTTCTACGGTAGATGTAGCTTGTTTTGGAGAATTTACAGGTAGTGCATCTGCACAAGTTGCTGGTGGCACAAGCCCTTATAATATTCGTTGGGATAGTAATACTGGAAATATTATCAATAATACAAGTGTATCTAATTTAGCATCGGGGACTTACTTTTTGACTTTTACAGATGCTAATGGTTGTGAATTAGCAGATAGTGTAACCATTAATCAGCCTAGTAGTGCTTTAAATAGTACTGTAAATGGTTTGGATGTATCTTGTTATAATGATCGAGATGGAGAAATAGATATTACAGCAGATGGAGGAACTGCTCCTTTTGAATATAGTTTAGATGGAACAAATTATAGTAATGCGAATAGAATCGTAGGCGTTACAGCTGGAGATTATACCGTTTATACACGTGATGCCAATGGTTGCGTAACTTCTGAAATGATTGCCATCACACAACCCGAAGAATTTACAGTGACTGCACCACCTGATCTTGAAATAGAAATGGGAACTCCTGCTAGTTTAGGGGTCTTATTTGGAGGAGGAGGAGTTGCTCCTTATTCTATTCTTTGGACACCTAGTAATGCTGTAAATTGTCCAACGTGTCAATTCCCTTTAGCAGATAGCTTAACAGAGACGACTTACTTTGAAGTATTTGTCACAGATGCGAATGGTTGTGAGGCAGAAGATGATGTGATTGTAAGAATTGATAGACCTCGTCGAGTGTTTGTAGCTAATGCCTTCACACCTAATGGCGATGGTAATAATGATGTTTTATTTGTTCAAGGTGGAAATGGTACGCAACGAGTCCGTTCATTCCAAGTTTATGATCGTTGGGGAGAATTGGTATTTGATGCACAAGACTCCCCCATGAATGATCCAAGTACTGGATGGGATGCTACCTTTAACGGAAAGACCGTGAATCCTGGTATTTTTGCTTATATCATTGAAGTAGAATTTATTGATGGTGAAGTGATTCAATATAAAGGTAGTACACAAGTGATTCGATAATTAAATAAAAAAATAGGTTAAATACGCCTAAAAATAAGATTGTCGGTTTCCTGTACATTTTTTATGGGGGATCGGCAATTTTTATTAAAAGAATTTTAAAACCATACAAAAAGTTGGAATGCTCTGTAAGAGCAATCTGTTTATAGTAAAAAGCAACAACAAATATTGCGTTCCGTAGGAACAGCCTTATTGATGACAGAATAAGACTGTCCTTACGGAACGCCATTTAATATTTTATTTAATTTACTATAAACAGTTTGTCTCTACAGGACATTATCCTATGCCATCAAAAAGTGTATGGTTTTAAATAAAAGAATATTCATATAAAGAACTTCTCTTTTAAGATTGAAGAAAATAGAAGGAGTTTTTAGCGTATTTATTGTTAGTTATCAGGAATTAACGCTAATAATCAATTTTTTATAACCTTGAAAGGAGAGCTTGTCTAATTAAAAACGAGTTTATTATATTCGATATTTAAAAGTTGAATAGTTCTTTAAAGAGATTGATTGGTGATTATTATGATTTATAACTTATGCCCACTATCTCGCTCAATAACGGCTTGTTTAAAACCTACTTCTTCGCATCTAGCTTTAAATGCAACACCTTCTGGCGAATGTCTTGTAATCCCGTCAAATAGAGTCGCTATCATTTGTGTCGTTTCTATTCCCATTTGATTATAGGCTTGATTAATCACCATTTTTTGCATCATTAATTGATTTTGAGGAATACTTGCCATTCTATCAGCTAAGTTTTCTACTTCTTTTTCCAGTTGTTCTTGTGGACATGATTTATATACTAATCCCATGTCATAGGCTTCTCTCCCTGTAACTAAATCTCCTGTCAATAACATTCGTTTAGCTTTTTCTGCTCCGAGTCGATAGACCCACATCATGGTAGTAGGGCATCCCCAAAGTCTAGCTGGTGGATAACCAATTTTTGCGTTTTCTGCCATAATTACAATATCACAACACAATGCAATATCACTACCCCCTGCGACTGCATATCCGTGTATTTTACAAATTGTTGGTTTATAACTTCTCCATAGACTCATAAATTGCTCTGTGTTTCGTTTCATCATTTTATAGTCTATCGTCGGATCCCAAGGCATATTTTGACTTCCTATTTGTGGACGAGGCTTTTCTGCATACTCTTTTAGATCATACCCACTACAAAATGCTTTTCCTGCTCCTTGTAGGATAATGACATGAATACTTGGATTATCATTAGCTTTTTGAACAGCAGCTTCTATTTCTGATGGTAAAGTATGATTGATAGCATTGAATCGTTCGGGGCGATTTAGTGTGATGTAAGCTTTTCGACCTTTCGTATGATACAGTACACTTGAAGACATAGTTTGGTTTTTAGATGGTTTTAAAATCTTTATATCGAGCATAAGGAAAAGGTAGAAAATATAGATTTCTACCTTTTCATGAATGTAAGTAAATATAGAGTTTGGGAATAAATAAAAAGCATACTTGGGAATGTCATTTTTAAAATGTAAGTATATGCTTAGTTTTCTTGTTCCATCTTTTGTGGAATATATTTTTCTACCCCCTTAATTAATTTTGATTTATACTTAGGAAGGATACTCTTAAATTTATCAACCGTTCCCCAAAGACTTTGATAGGAAATACCACCTGACGCATTTTTATGACCGCCACCTCTAAAGTATTTTTTAGCAATTTCTTGCACAGAAAAATCACCCGTAGAACGTAAGGATAATTTAACAATAGAAGGTTGTTCTGTGATTAAAGCAGCAAATCTAATATGCTTTATTTTTAATATATAATTAACGATGCCCTCTGTATCTCCACGCTGAATGTCAAATTTTTTATAGTCATTTTGACTTAAAACAATGATTCCTGTAGCAAATTCATCATAAATTCGCATAGAACGATTACTTAAACAATAGCTTAGTAAACGCAATTGTTTTTCAGTCATGCTATTGAATAATCTATCTTGAAGTCCGTAATCATCGACACCTAACTCCACTAAATGAGCGGCTATTCTATATAGTTTTGCAGAAGTACTATATTTAAAAGAACCTGTATCTGTTAAAATTCCTACAAACAGATCTGTACCAATTCTAGCATCTAATCGCTCACTATCTTCTAATAACTGAATGAAGTCATACACCAATTCACAAGTAGAACTAGCCGAAATATCAGACAAAGTATAATCTGCAAAAGGTTCTGGATTGATGTGGTGATCAATTAAAACCTTTGGCGTTTCAGTCAATGTTTCTACGATTTTACCAACTTCATCAATTCTACTCAAAGCATTAAAATCCAAACAAAAGATTATTTCAGATTTTTTTAGAACTTCCTCTACTGTTTCTGCATCATTATCATAGATTAAAATATCATCTGCACCTTCCATCCAATCCACGAAATCTGGAAATTCAGAAGGGAGAATAACGTGCGTATCGTGATTTAATGCATCTAAATACTTTTGTAAACCAAGACTTGATCCCATGGCATCGCCATCAGGATTACGATGAGAAATAATGGTGACCCTTTTGGGAGAAGACAAGAGTGCTTTCAGTGCCGCTATATTTTCCATTTAGTTTGTTTAGCCGTTATGAACGCGTGATTATCGAATTAATTAGTTCCTAGCGAAGTTTCTTAAAAAAGAAACAACAATGAAGATTGAGCTATAGATTAACCTAATGAGTATTTTATTGTAAATGCTTAAATAATATATAGTTCCTAAATTCTAAAATCTGATTAAATGTTTTTTCTAATCAATTGAATATGTACCTTTGCACCGTTTTTAAGAAACGATTTATTTGGTTAATCGCAAATTTAAAACTTATTAGATTAGAATTTGCGAATTTCCATTAGTTTTTATCCATTATTACATTAGTTCAACTTAAACTAAAAAAATGGCTGGTAACAGAACATTTACA
>CAYLSF010000142.1:0-10421 GCA_964385675.1 uncultured Saprospiraceae bacterium | reverse complement strand
ATATTATTTTCGGGTTTGTTCGAAAGTCGAAAGTCGATTGTCATAGGTATTGTAATTATTACTTAATACTTAAACCCGTTAGCTGATGAAGTATATTTATCTTAGTGTGAGTTTATTACTCCTTTTATCATCTTTAAAGGCTCAAAATGAAGTGCCCTCTAGTTTTTTTCCACCAAAAATGATTCTTAAATACTCCCCTATCAATTTATTAGATTTTAATACACCCGGTATTACTTTTTCATTGGAGCATTACCTTACAGAAAATCATTATTTACATCATGAAATTAGTTTCCTATCTGATTTGGGCTATACTCGCTATGAGGAACAGCCATTGATAGGCGTTCGGTTGCGTACAGGGTACCGTGTTTATTATAGAGAATTATACGATGATGGTCCTTCTAATCCCTTTCTAGAGGTTTTAATAAAATACAAACATACTTATCAAAAAAAAACCAGTACCTATAGTCGGTTTGATGGGTTATTTTTTGAAGATATTACCACACGGATTAGAACCACAAGTATGGGGATATATGTAGCATGGGGGCAACAATATTATCTTTCTCCCCGATTGACAATAGAATGGGGCACAACACTTGGTTTACGATTTTTGAATAAAGCATCTTTGGATGTACCTCCCGATGCTGAACGTCCCCTATTGACCTTTGATTTGGAAGATGGTAATCATACTTTTCCTAGTACTTTTTTATTATTTAAAGTGGGCTATGTACTGAAATAGTTATTCTAGTTTAATAAACAATGAAGTCTTTTATTTTGAATTCATTAGAACAATGATCGTCTAAATTCCATTCCCTATTTTTATTATCTACTTTCGTAAATAATTCAATATCAAAAACATTACGCTACTTTTGAATGATGAATTTCGGGTTAACGCTTTGATTAAGTATTTAGGAAAAAATTCAAAATTCATCACTCATCATTCAAAATTCCATAATGAAAGCTCTAATCGTAAATGGTGGTGGTTTAGATAATTTAAAAATCGAAGAACGACCAAATCCGACGCCTAAGGCAGGTGAAATTTTGGTGCAATGGCACGCTACTTCTCTTAATTTCCATGATTATTTAGTCGCAATAGGTGGTATTCCTGTTGATCCTAGTAGAGTACCAATGTCAGATGGTGCAGGAGAGGTCATTGGTGTAGGAGAAGGCGTAAAAAAATGGAAAGTTGGGGATAAAGTCATGTCACTTTTCTTTCCGAATTGGATAGATGGAAAACCTACATTGAATAAAACTCGATTTATTTCAGGAGAGACTGTAGATGGATATATTGTTGAGCAATCTTGTATTTCAGCGGAATCTGTTACCGCTATTCCAAATGGCTACACGTATGCTGAAGCCGCTACCATTCCTTGTGCAGGTTTGACAGCATGGAGAGGGTTAGTAACAGAAGGAAAGATTAAACCAGGGGATACCGTATTGGTAGAAGGAACCGGTGGAATGTCTATATTTGGATTGCAAATCGCAAAAGCTGCTGGAGCGACTGTTTTTGCAACAACTTCATCTGAAGCAAAAGCAGAACGCTTAAAGGCTATGGGAGCAGCAGCAGTGGTAAATTATAAAACGGATACTCGCTGGGGAAAAACGATTCTAAAATTATCTGGTGGTGGTGTTGATCACGTCCTAGATGTGGGTGGCGGTTCTACAATGAAACAATCCATAGAGGCCGCTAAAATTGGTGGGAGTATCATAGCTATTGGAATTTTAGGGAATGGACGAAAGGGAGAACTTACCTTTCCAAAGTTATTTTTTAAGCACTTAACCATGAGGGGAATAGCCGTAGATTGTAGGCTATCGCAAGAAGAAATGGTGCGAGCGATTAATGTAGCAGGTTATAAACCGATTGTGGATAAAAGCTTTGCTTTTGACCAATTAGCGGATGCGTTTCGCTATCAAGCTTCGGGTAAGCACTTTGGCAAGATTGTATTGGAGTGGTAGGCTACATATAGATTTGTGATTTCGTTACGTTATTAAACATAATCTTAGATGCAAGGCACAAATAAAGTGCCTTGCATTTTCATACTTATCCTTTTCAACGCCACAATCAATGAATAGATTCTTCTTGTCAATGCTCTTTTGTCTATCATTAAACAGTATTGTATGGAGTCAGCAAGACACCATTCGTCCTATTGCTTTTACAGGCTTACCAGGGATTTCTTCTTCTCCTGAGACAGGGCTTACCTTTGCGGCAATTACTCAATTATCTTTTGATTTATATCGAAATAATTTAGATAGCAGGATGTCTCAAATTCGATTTGGGGGAGGCTATTCTGTTAAGAATCAATTGCGTATAGCTGGAGGATTTAATTTATTTGGACGAGATGAGTCTTATTCTATTTTAGGTGGAATTGATTACCGAGATTGGATAGATAGGCATTATGGGCGTGGAAACGATGCGAGCAATCAAATTATAGAATATCAAACGGAAGAAAACACCATTGATACCTTAAACTATCTAAATTTTGCTTTGGAGACCTTTCGATTTGATGTGAGTTATGTGAAACAGTTACGTAAAGGTTTTTTTGTGGGGGTGCAGACTAATATTTACAGTGCAGGTGGATTTGAAGCATTGGCAGATAGTACCGTTATTAATACAGATGAAATTGATCCAACGAACATAGAGGGACAATCCTATGGAATAGGGTTGAGTATGGTTTATGATACACGAGATAATTTGAATAGTCCAAGAACAGGAGCATTTATTCGTTTTTCTAATTTGAATTATCGGAAATGGCTTGGAGGAGATTTTGAATATTATTTATTTCAATTAGATATGCGAAAATATATTAACCCTACTCGCAATCACACGCTGGCGTTGAGGGGATTAATGGCAATGACTTTTTCAGATGATGTGATTCCATTTAATGCGTTGAGAAGACTGGGGGGAGATGATGAATTAAGAGGATATTTTGAAGGAACTTACTTAGATCAACATATGCTTTACTTTGATGTGGAATATCGAATGCCTTTATTTGAAGATAACGATGAACCGATATGGAAATTATGGAAGCACATGTCAATCGCAGCTTTTTTTAGTGGTGGGAAAGTATATAATGAAGAAGAGGGTTTAAATTTTTCTAACTTTAGAATGTCCTTTGGAGGGGGCGTACGATTTAAAATCAGCAAATCACAACGCACAACTCTACGTCTGGATTATGGTATTGGACTAGCGGATAACGCTGGCGGTATAGGACAAAGACAACGTGGATTTTATTTATCTATTAATGAAGCGTTTTAGGTGATAGAATTATCTACTCAAAAGCAATTAAAGGAATACCCTGCATCGCTTGAAAAAAGACAAAACCAATCAATCCTGTATAAACTAGAAAGATAGCCGTCACGGCTAGATTTTTCCATTTTATGTTGCTTACGCTAATTAGATATGCCAAAAATGGAATAACTTGAATACCATGCATTCCTAGGAAATGTCCAATTCGTAAATCCCCACCTTTCGTACTCCAATTTAATAAGGGGAGTCCTTCGCCACCATCTGCTACCCCTACTGCATGCTGAAAGTTACTTATCATAATACCTCCTATCGCACTCGCCAACAGAAAAGTAATCATACCTAACCGAATCCCCAATAGATAAGAAGGATTAATCTTAGGCTTTTCTATCAAAAATAGCCCAAAAACAATCACTAAAATGATTGTATTAAAAGCAATCATAGTTCCCATAGTAGAGAAAATAGAAGCGTCAAAAGCAGAGGAGACATTATAATGAGAGCGAACACCTCTAGCTGCTTGTATGAGTAGACAGGCAATTTCTATAATCATAGTGACAGCAATGCCCCAACTTAGATACTTGACTAAACGTTTCCGTTTTAGATAAAACATAAGCCATCCATACGTCCAAGCATATATTCCAATAGAAATGGAGAACTTAAAGGGTTTAACCCAAGCGTTTAATCCCATGATGGTTCTATCATCAATAAATGATAATCCTAATACGATAACCGCCAATATAAAATGGAAGAGTCCTGTATAATATAAAATAACATCTCGTTGTCTTAATTCTTGAGTAAATGCAGTTACAGTCATGGTTTTATTTTCAAAGGTATGAGAATAGTGAATACATGGATATAAAATAATGATTAACTAACATTAATAAATGTTCAATGGTTTATTTATCAACTTGAACCACGTAATAGGTTTTTAATAATAAGTGTGATAGTCATCGGACAATTTATAGTACCTCATCTCAATATCAATTTACAAAATTCTATTTTAATCTTTCTTGAGGATTTAGAGATTTATCTTGAAGTTAGATAAATTTTATAGATATTCTGTCATCTAATGTAATTTCGTTCTTACTTTCGTTTTTTAGTTAGAAGCGTCAACCTAAATCAAAATATAGAGATAGAATTTGATGAGTAATAAATCAAGCAAATATGAAGAAGATTTATTTTAGAACAGATGGGAATGGTACGATAGGATTAGGACATGTCATTCGCTCGTTAGCATTAGCCGATATGCTAAAAGATGAATTTGAGTGCCACTTTATAATTAGAACTCCTACGTTAACCCTCCAAAAACAAATACTAGAAGTTTGTAATGGTATTATTGAATTAGTAGATAATAGTAAAAGCGATATTGAAGAAGCACAACAAATAGTTGCTACACATCTAGTTGGAAATGAAATTATAGTATTAGATGGCTATCACTTTAATACGAAATATCAAAAAATACTAAAGAGTAAAGGCAGTAAAATGGTTTGTATAGATGACATTTATGCTTATCATTTTGTGGCAGATATAATTATCAATCACGCTATTGGTGTTGATATAAGTAGATATTCAAGAGAAACTTATACTAAAATCTATCATGGTTTTAATTATTGCTTGTTGAGGAGTCCGTTCTTTACCGTTTCAAGAGAAGAAGATATAAGAAACTCCATTTTTATATGTTTTGGAGGGGCAGATTATCATAATATAACGTTGAAAACCCTAAAAGCTATTATTAGAATAGATGAGCCTACAGTAGATAGTGTAGATATTGTGATAGGTGCAGTTAATCATTCTAAAGACGAAATCTTAGCATTCGTTCAGAAGAATGATTTGAAAAGTGTAAGTATCCATTCTAATTTATCTGCCCACGAAATGGCTAATTTAATGTCAAAAAATAAATTAGCCATTGTGCCGGCTAGCACAATTTCAATGGAATGTTTTGCTTCTCAAATGAAAGTATTATGTGGCTATTATGTGGATAATCAAATGGATTATTATAAAAAGCTAGCTAACCATAATCCTAAGATTATTACTCCTGCAGGAGACCTTACAGAATTATCAATAGAGGAATTTTCTAAATTAATCATTACAGCTTTAAAAAATCACTTAAATAGCCCTGTGCTTATAGATAATCTCGTACCCAAAAGATATTTAAAAATATTTAAAGAATTAACTATACTATAAAACTAGAGAAAGCTGGTCAGCATTAAGTTATACTTGTCTCCTTTATAAGTTAATTAAAAAAAGTAGTATCGGGATATAAAAATAGTTGATGGTATTTCCTTAAATGTTTTATTCTACTAATACACATTTATAGGTATAGATTAGTATTATTCGATTGGAATAGTGAAATGATATTCTAGTGCAGGAGTATCTTGGATAATAGTTTTTTGAAAATATAGAAACCCAACTCGTTCAAAAATTTTGATTGATACTTTATTGATTGGTTTTATATAAGCAATAATCTTTTTATGTTGCGTATGCTCTAAAAAATACTCAATTCCTTTTTGCAAAACTGGTGCACCTAAACGTTGACCTCTACAATTTGGAGCAATCGAAACGCCAATAACTCCATGTATATTTAACCGGACTTGTCCAACAGGCTGATTAGCTTTTTCTATAATTAAAAAACATTGTTCAGTATCTGATATAGTAGTTTGAAACCATTGTTGATGTTGCTCTAAGGGTATAAGATTCTGATTGAATGACATTTGACGCGTAATTGGATCATTTGCCCATTCAAAAATTAACATCATATCAGATAATGTTACCTTTCTTGCTGTTAAATTCATATAAATTTAATTTAAACCTCTCTTAAAAGAAACGGAAAATGATAATACAATTTGGAATAGGTTATTTATTCGACTTATTTTTGAATAAGAAAAGAGATATTTGAACAAATACAAATATTTATGCGACTTATTGATGTTTTTATTATTAGTGCATTAGCATTACTTCCTTTTGTTTTAGATCTGGAAACGATTACAAATTACCTCCCATTTCTTAGATTACTTATTGGAGGATTGGCTATTTACTATCTTGTAAAGGGCATCAATCTATTTTTTGATAATCACCATAAAGATACTTTAATTCAAATTTCTATTCATCCTGACCCTCTTGATTTTATCTTGGGTTTATTATGGGGAAGTGTCATTTTTCAATATTACACTATTGATAGTCTAACCCTATTCTTTTGGGTACTCATGGGAACTGCTATCTTTTGGATAGGATTTATGGGAAGTACCGTTATACACGAAACAAAAGGAATACGTCCCAATAAAAGAGGAAAATGGATAGCTTGGGATAACATTCAATGTCTTGTATTAAATCCTGCTTTCTTTACTTTCCAAACAAAAGATAACGAAATACATACACCGATTTTAGCTAAATCATTATTAAAGACAACTTATAATCAATTTAACGACAATATTATAAAATTAGGTGTTTCTGAAAATATTCCTACAGCAGCGGGACTCCCAAACACAAAACTTCTAACCCATATAGAAGCTCCTACCATACAAGAAGATGCTATTCTAGATGATGTATTTACAAAAAATGAGTATATGATTTTACTCCATAAGACAGGATTTATCCTTTCTGACATTCCTTATTTTATTCCATGGAAACGATTATTTAGAACACATACAACAATGGATAAACTAACCATTCGATTTGAAGTTAATTTTGTTCAATCTGTTTCTAAAACGTTCTATAAAAATGACTTTGAATTGGAAGATTGGCAAAGTTTGGTGAATGCTATGGAACAAAAAGAATTAGTAATATATTGATGCGTTACCCCAATACCTTACGCAAATTAACCAAAGCCCGATGTACTGTGTTTCGTACACTTTGGTATTTAATATTTAAAATTTCAGAAATTTCTCGATCATCGAAACCATTATAATACTTTAGAAATACAACCTCTTTTTGTGTTTTAGTTAATTGCTGTATGCCTTTTCTCATATTATTAATTTTGTGGTCATTTTGCTCCGATGTTATTATGAAATCTTCTACCGTTAATTCAAAGTTGTGGTAATGTTCCATCGCCTCCCTTTTCTGACTATATTCTTTCTTATTTTTATTGATTAGCCGAATCAATCTACGACGTAGAGAAGTAGTCAAATAAATCTTGGGATGAGTAGCGTCACTAAGTTTGGTACGACTTGACCAAACTTCCAAAAAAACATCCTGTATGGCATCTTTTACAAGGGTTTCATCTTGTACGATTTTTAAACCATAATAATACAGATCATTATACCACTTTTTGAATAAAGCCGCAAAGGCTTTTTCATTACCTAGTTTCATTTGTTTCCACAATAAGCTATTTGTTGTTCTTGTAGAAGCATAAGTTCCAGAAGAGACAGTCATCGCTTTTGGTCTTTTTGAATGCGTAAATTTCTGTGGTAATGGCAACATAGTTTTATCTGGTTTGTATGATGAAGTTCTTTTCAAAGATAATATACAAACACAGTCGATTTAAAGCAGTAAGCTATGGAATATAGAAAATATAATCAGTTTTAAAACAGTAGAGTTCTGGTAATCAGTCTTTTAAAAAACCAAAATAAGGGCTTCAATATAGAAAATTAGGGTGGACAATCAAGCTATTTTATGCTTTAATTGTAGTAACTTCTACTAGTTTTTTATCGAAAGCTTTACTCCCTAATTTTGAACGATTCCGAATTTTGGATTTATACGCATATACTGTATTCACGGAAAGTCCCAAGATTTGAGCGATTTTTTCATTGTGTGTAATCCCTAATCGAATCAGAGCAAAAATGCGAGTTTCATTATTTAAGAGTTCTCCTTCTTCTAGTTGTACTTGATTTTTAGGGTCAAATAGGGTGTTAAATTCATTGATGAAATTGGGAAATAATTCTATAAATGCTTTATCAAAGTTATACAAAGATTCTGCTTTTGGGGTGGACACATCATAATCTCGCACAAAATATTTTGCCTTTTTAAGCGTACCTTTTTCTAGGAGTTCCTGTGTTTTGGATTTAAACATTTGGAGGGCATTAAACCATGTAGCTTCTCTAAAGAATAACAAACCAATATATTTCTCCTTAACCTTATTACTTTCTTTGAGACTCAAATTAATGGTTTGTAGTAATTCATTTTGAGCTATTTTTTCTCGATTGGCTTCTTCCAAAATTTGATTGATTCGTGTTAGTTCTTGATTTGTTTGATCCAACTTATTTTTAGCTTCTCGAAGGTTGAGGACTTGACGATAAATAATAATACTCAAAATTAAAACGGCCAATAATAGCCCAAACAACCCCACATTTTGCCAATATAATCGCTGTCGTTGTTGATTAATTTTTTGAATTAAAGCTTCTTCTATTAAAGGCAAGACGGCTCCAACTTGAATTTTACGTTGTCTCGCTCCAAAAAACATGGCATCCTCGTTAGCTTTCCGTATCAATGCAGAAGCTCCATTCAAATCCCCTTTTTCAAAAAGTAATTCTGCTAACAGTAAAAAAGCTAGATTTTCCTTAGTCGAAGACTTAATATCAGAAATTGCTGCTTCTGCTAGATATGTAATAGCACTATCTTTCTGATTTTGTGCGATATAATTTTCACCAATGTTACAATTAATTCGTGCATTATCACGCAAGTTCAAATCATAGTTCTCAATTAAAACTTTGAGTTTTTTATTGGCAGATTCTGTAAAAATTAAGGTTTCAAGATAATCTTTAAAAAAACTTCCATCATCACCATAATTATAAGCGATTGTTCGATATTGGTGAGCCAATTCAAAATAATCATTAGAATAATATGGAATATTCGTAAAAACGGCCATCTCCGAATAATAACGCCCTAAAATGCTATAATAAGTTGATTTCTTGCGTTCTCGTATATTATTTGTATTAATAGATAACATCGTATCTAAACCTTCATTGTAAACTCCTGCCGCTACACAAATATTTCCAAATTGAATTTTTGCATCCGAAATCGTGAATATATCGCCTGTTTTGTAAGCAGCACTTAATAGTTGAATACTATAAGTGAAAGCAGAATCATAGTTGAAATTTTGGTAGGCTTTAGATAATAGTGCTAATAAAGTAATTCGTTGTGAGGGATCAGAAAGTCCTTGTAACTGTTTTTTTAAAACATTAATATCTTGCGTTTTTTGTTGGTCGTATTGTTCAGCTTGCTCAATTGCATTATAGAGTTTAATCAATGCAGATTGACCTGATACCGAAATGGTAAAAAAGGTCAATAAGCAAATCCACCCTATTTTTATATTGAGCATTGATCTATTTTAAATGATTAGAACACCAAAATATACAAAAATAAGAAGAGGGAGGCGTTAAATTTAGATATAACTTATAAAAATTTACGCAATAGATTGATTTGTCCTTGATGATACGCATCGTGTTGTAAAATACCAATGACTAGTTCATAGACTGAATATCGGCGATTTATAACAATTTCATCAAGTGCTTCCTCGGATAGTTGCCTCAATTCTACTTTCAATTCATTTTGAGTAATTTCAAGTTTTTTTAATGCTTCTTCCCAAGCGGTCTTGTCTGTATTAGTCAATTTCGGCCAATCGTTTTCTGTATTTAAAATAATATCAAATGAAGCGTTTTTTTGTAATTTTTTAATACAAAATATCCTCCATTGAATGAGATGTAAAACGTATTCCCATATAGATTTAATGTTGGATAATGGTCGTTTAGCAGCCTGTGTTGCCGTTAAGTCTTTTAAACTTTCTATCATATTTCCACCATGCCATGCTTTACCATTATAAGCAGCATCTAATAGATGAATGATTTTTTCGGTTTGTAGTGCCATTGATTATTAAATTATTTTATCCTATCCAAAATCGAATACCAACAATTAAGTGACTTATGAACTTTCCTACGCTCACCAAATTCATTGTTGAGTTCAAAAGTTTAATAATACTGAGAACATAAGAATTTTTATCATTTCATCTCAACAATTCTATAACTTTAGTATCAAGTTAATGTAAGTACTTTATCAGTGTTTCTATCTTTAATCCACAAAAGATGATACCCGTCGTATTAGTTTTTCAAAAATTATTAAACTAATCCCCCCTACCCTTTCAATACTAATTGAATATAAAACTTTCAACAAAGAAAAATCCCCTTCTGCTAAGGCAAAAGGGGATTTCTAATATTAATATTGCTATGTTATGATATGAATGGTTTCTTTT
>CAYLSF010000141.1:0-10425 GCA_964385675.1 uncultured Saprospiraceae bacterium | reverse complement strand
ATCCTTGTAAAAGGACCTAAAGCTAAAACAGGTTTTAGTCGATAATTTGGTAGAATTTGAAGTCGCCCGTTTTGATCAAAAATCTTATAGTTAAGGGTTTGATCCTTATTTCTGTAAAATAAGATACTATTATTTAAGAGTCGTTTTTCAGCAGGTGAGAAATAAGATTTTTCTTCTTTTTTATTAACTAAATATCCAGATTTATAAACTCCTCCAGTTTCTAATTGATTTAAATTTAAGGCTAATTCTAGTTTATGCCCCACTCTTAATTCAACATTTTTAATCGTATAGGTTGCGTTTTGAGTACGGATGGTTATCTTATTATTACCAGGCATTGCTTTAAAACTATAGGGCTGATACGGTACATCATAATAATACATCAGTTGATTATTCAAATAAATCATATAAATTGGTACAGCCTTATGATTTTCAAATAGGTAAACTGCAAATTCTGTTTGATGACGGCTATGTATGGTATCTTCTAAACGAGTGTATTTTTTAAATATACCATCCGTAGAAAATCGCATTTTATAAAATAGCTCCTTTTGTAAACCTAAGTTATTATACCATTTTCGAGTTATATCCTGTTTTTCATTTACAAACGTATATTCTTTAGAATATTTATATTCAGCAATTCTATTAGGTTGTTTGGGTAATTTATAGGTGATGGAAGGCGTTTCTATATTTGCTTTGGCATTCGGTAATTGCGTATTCAATGCTAATGCGGTTAAGTTTACCTGCTTGGCATTTTTACCAGATTTTGTACGTACTTTGACTTTTACATCTACAGTTTCATTGGGTCGTACTGTGTTAAGTTGTTCGACTTCTACCTTTAATAACGCCTTAGGATAAGGTAAATACGTATAATTGCTACGTTTAGTTCTATGTGTGAAATACTCCACCGTATAGTTAGATTTATTTTTATCTCTTTCTTGCCATACAAACAACGGTTCTTGTGATGTTCCTTCCGTTAGTAATTTTTTACCTCTAAAAATTCGATAAGAATACTTTTCTTGATATTCGTTAAGGATATAAATCATCGTCGTATCCTTAATCCGCTTATCTCGAATTTTGAGAATATTTCCATAATTATCATCCTCATGTCGCTCTACGTCCGTATAAGCATCATTCGTTTCTATCCAGATTTCATCGGCAAAGGGATTTACGGTACTCTCATAAGGTAATTGAATAGTATCAATTGTTTCTAAATCTTCCTCATCTACAAACTCTAATATCGCTTGAGTCGGTATCATTTTACCATACTTATAATAGGCAGCTTTTAATATTCCATTCTCTAAACTAGCTCGGATATATACCGAATCGGCATCAACCGTAAACACTTCTGTAAACATTTTATATGCTCCATTACTATTCGAGAGGTGTACATAAGCCCTTAATACCAATTTTGCTTCAGGAAGTTGCTCTTTTGGAAATTCAATTCGAGTTTCTCCTTTGGGATCTAAAAAATCTTCATATTCCCAAATTGTGTCTTTTACAATCACTTCATCATTATAGTAGTCATAAATATGACTTGCTAAAACCGTCATCTTGATTCGCACATCAGGCTGTGTAAATCCGCTTTTATCCTTTCCTTCGGCATATAAATAAATCGGTTCATAAATGTTATATTCCTCCTGCGGTACTCTAAATGTAAAATCAACCTTATCTAATTCGTAATCCTCATATTTGATATAAATAGAGCGAATTTGCCGTTTTTTCTTGGCGGTTTTATAAAAGGTAAAGACATAGTTTTTATCTAATTTTAGCGTATCGGATAAAGGCAAGTCTAATGTATAGTTACCTTTAGTCGTTGGGGTAAGGGTCGTTGAAAATAGTGGTTTACTATTATAAGAACCGCCTCGAAATTCTAAATATAACGGTTGCGTCAACGGCTTCCCATTCTTTTTGGTCAAATAGGCTTTTAGTCGAACCGTATCATTGGGTTGATAGGTGGGTTTATTGGTGATTAAATATCCTTTGTATTCCTTTGTCGTTATTTTTTGGTATAATCGGTTAAAGGGTCGAATCAAACCATTTAAGTGACGCATCCACCAATATCCTGTCCATACCCCCCAATCTTCAATTCGCTCAAATCGCTCCCATATATTATCATATTTTCTATAACGGTAACTTCTAAATTCATTATCGGCTTCAAAAAAAGCCATCTCACCAGCTGTTTCTACCATCAGCCATCCATCATCTTTTTCTCCATCGAGTTCATAATATTTTGTATTAGGTTGGTATTCCACCTTTTTCCCCTTAAACGTTACTTTGGCATTTTCTATCCAATTTCCATTTTCATCAGTCAAATAAAATCGGATACCCTGATGATGCACCAATGGATAAAGATAAATATCGCTATAACTCATAAATTTATAGTGCACTTTTTCGTTTTCTACCCATACCTTTACATAGTTTCCATTAGGTAAAGTTTTCCGACGTCCTTGCTTAAATGTATCTACTAGATTGGTAAATAAATCATCCGTAATGAGTAATTCCTTATCGTTGAATTGCACTGTCGCAATTTTTACAGCTTGTTGATTGGTGATTTTATACACTAATTCATTTTCACTCTTGATCGTACTTTTCAATTGAGCAAACATCAAAATTGGCACAAAAAAAATAATGATAAATGCGGTTAGTGATTTCATATTGTTTATGTTCATAGTTTAACTGTTATCATTTAGAATAGAAAATAGAAATAAGAATTTTCATTTTTAAAGAATATAAACCAGTCTTTTATCACTGTCTTATAGAGTCTGATAGCCATCAAGATGTGCTACGATACTACTTTACGCTAACCTTTTGTATATAATTTCGACCATAAAAAACAGGAAAATACATTTGCTCTGCTTTCGCTGGATTTAAAGTGTAAGTTCCAGAAAATCTTGGCGCTAGATTAATCCTAAAGGTATAAGTTCCCACAGGTAATTGCTCAAAAAAAACAGCTGTTTGATGTCTAAAATATTCTCGATGCACTTCATATCTTGTCCTGCTTGACCATGAATTTTTATTACCATAAGAACAGCCCGCAGGTATCGGCACTTCCACCATCACATAATCTGCTTTTTGCTTAACTTCTAGCGTGACTTCCATTTGAGCAGCTTCGGCAACTTTGAGTTGATTAGTTACTTTACCCTTTTGTATTAACCGTGTTTTGATATTAAAAATATCTTTTTTTGGTTTGGGTATTGGATTAAAAAATTGCTGATAAGCTGTAAAGTAAACGGGTAAGCCGCCTTGTTTTGTAATGGTTAATAATGCGTTATTAACGAATTTTCCTTGATAGGGGAAAGTTGTAATTTCTTGTTCTTGTTCCCCTTTTATGACCAATGTTGGATTCCCTTCTCGATTTTCTTTTAAAATATCAGGTAAGATAGTGGTCAATATTTTAGCCGTTACAAAGGTGTTATACCATCTATATCGTCTATCTCTTTTTTCAATAAAGTAATTGCGAATCTTAGGCACTTTATAACGATGTGAAGGTTCATTTCTTAAAATATGATACGCTAATAGGGATACCTCTAACGAGTTATTAAACCAATAATAGCCTTCTTTTCCATAGTAGTAATTACCCGATAAGGTTGTTTTTTCTAATTTCAATAACCAATTTAAATCATATTCCAACCCCTGTTCTTGTTGAATTTTTAATAAACTCAAAGAATCATGAATAGAATATAATTGATGGGCTAAAGTATCCGTATATAATTGGTAATCTATTTTTGCTCCCATTTCATTGAATAAAGATAACGTTTTTACGAGCTGCTGTCCTCGCATTTGCGGTAATTCATTAATTAAATGAGTTATACCTTGCTCTAAAGAGGGTACATCATATCCTGCTTTTAAAGCTTTATGCAATACTTTTAAAACATATGTGGTAATCCAATAATCAGCATTTCCATCTTTCCACCAACCCCATGTTCCTTTAAAATTTTGATGCTTTTTCAAACGAGCAATCATTTTACGAATCATCTTCTCCCCTTCAAAAGACTCGCCTAAATGTGTCTTGATTTCCTTTTCTAGCAATAACGCCATGAGTTTACTCGCAGTCTGTTCATTACAACCGTATCTATAATTTTTCAAGTATTGAATATCCTCCAGTAAAACATCTAAGACATCTTTTTGAGCATAAACCATTACATCCCCCTTACCTTCTTCAAAATCTAAAGTGACAGTCGTATCGCTATTCAATACCACAAAATGCCCAACCGTCTCTTCCGTTCCCTTTGGAAAAACTTTGATATAACGTTGTTCACCATCGCCATATATGGTTTTTTGAGTGGTCTGCATAGTGTACATTAGCTTTAAGCTATCTTCGGGGTTTGGTGCAGTAAGTTCGTATTTATCAATAATAGCACTAGTCAAATTCGCCGTATTTGTTTGTACGATAGCGTCTCTTACTTTAAAGTGAGTAGAAATAGCTAAGGTATCATTGGTATAATTTATCGTCTTACCGACTAGATTAGTCTTATCGCCCTCGACTAAGAATCTCGGTAATTCTAATTGTGCGGTAACAGGCTTAAAAGATTGTACGTTTTGGGAAGTCATTCCAAATCGTTTTTTCTGATCCATTCCGAGTACAAGTGTTCTCCAATTCGTTACATTATCGGGATAAGTGACTCTAAAAAAAGCTTCTCCATTTTCATCTGTTATCAAGTCAGGTTGCCAATAGGCATAATCTCTAAATTTCGAGCGAAGTTGAAGATTTGGAGATTTGGAGGTTTGCCAAAAATCATTTAATGATTTTTCTACTGTATTAATTTGACTAGTTACGCTTTGAATCGCCACACTTGCTGTTTTATCAGGTAAAGCACTTTCTATATTTCCTAAGTTTAATAAAAATGCTTTTTGATTGCTACTTGCCTCCAGTCCTGTAACAACACTTCGTTCCATTGCTACTCCTTCTCTAAATGTTATATCTATTCGACCTTTACCTTCTATATCAATGACCTCTGTACAATATCCCACATAACGAAATACTAGTTGATGACTTCCTTCCGGTACAGCAATGTCATATCGTCCATCCAAATCTGTGGAAACACTGATAGTTGTTCCTTTTACGAAGACATTTACTCCTATTACTGCGTATCCTGCTGCATCGAAAACAGTACCTCTCACACGACCAGGTAATTCTCCCCAAATAATCTTAGGTAACATTTCTTTCGCTTTCTCTTCGGATAATCGAATAGAATCTAGTTGGATAGAATCTAGGGTGTAATACGCTATGTATTCTTTCAGAAATTGATTCAATATAATCTGATTTGTATCTTTTTGAAAGGTTACATTTTCCGATGATTGGTTTTTGAAAGATTGGTATAAAGTCTGAAATTGCTGGATAGGAATATTTGATTTTTTATAAAAATAATTGTGTTGCGTATATAAAATTAGGGTAATACTATCTGATGGTAATCCCGTTAATTGCTCAAATCCATTTAATTTAAGTTGGCGATAGCGACCATTTTGTGCTTTTATCAATACAGCTACCAATGTTGTATCTTTCAACTTATGTCCCAATGTATATTGGTATTTCCCTCTGTATATTGGGTGTGTTACCTTACTTTTTTTGAGTTGTTTATTGAGCTTCTTTAATTTATCACTTAAACTTAAATGGCGATTTAAGTTTTTTAAACGATTGACTGTTCCCTTAGTGAATTGATTCTCATTTGGAAATTGTAAGGGTAAGGTAAGCGGTAAAGGGGATTTTTCTCCAAATTGAAAATCATTATTCTGATATAATCGTTCTCTATTTTTTAAAATATCGTATTCAAATCCACTTTCAAATAAAAAACGACGCTTAAATGCTCCAATAGCTTCAAAATCAATCGTGTAATTTGGAATAAAAGGGCCTAGTTGTACAATACGATTGAATTGATGATCAGGTAAGATTTGTATTTGGTTATTTTGCTCAAATACTCGATATTTTTTATGCCTATCCTTCCGATATAGTAGAATACTTTTACGTAAAAGACGCTTTTCATCCGCTCCAAAATAAGGATTCTGCTCAACTTTATGAATTGTAACGTCTCCTTTATAGCCGCTTTCTAATTGAGTTAAGTCCAAAGCTAACTCCAGTTTATATCCTTCCTTTAATTCAATATTTCTTATAGTATAAACAGCATCTCTCAACCTCACATCTATTGAATTTTTTCCCACTTTACCTCTAAAACTGTAGGGCTGATATTTAACGCCATAATAATATACCAACTGATGATTGCAATAAAGACTGTAAATAGGTATTGCTTTATGATTTTTGAAAACAAAAACAGCAAACTCTACCTGTTTTTTAGCATGTACTGTATCTTTTAGTGGTGTATATTTTTTGAATATTGCTTTTTCCGAAAATCTCATTTCATAAAACAACTCTTTCTCTAAACCAAAATGGTCATACCATTTTTTAGAAATACCTTGTTGAGTTTTTCCAAATCTTGTGATTTTTTCATAATCATAAGCTGCTTTTGTCTTACGTTGTTTAGGCATCTTATACAATATATCAGGCGGTACTAAGTTTGGTTTAGCATTAGGCAGTTCTGTATTCAAGGCTAAAGCCGTTAAATTAACTTTTTCTGCATTTTCACCATGCTTTGTGTTTACTTTTACAGCAATATCTACTGTTTCACCGGGCTGAACGCTTTGAGGTTGTTTGACATTGACTTTAAGTAGTGTTTTGGGATAGGGCAGGTATTCGAAGTAGGATTCACGCTCTTTGTGCGTAAAATACTCTACCAAATAATTAGATTTATTTTTATCTAAATCTCGCCATACCAATAAAAGTTGTGCCGTTGTACCTTCTGCTATCTTTTTTTTATTTCTAAAAATTCGATAGGTATAAACTTGTTGTTGAGGATTTCTAATGTAAATCATAGAAGAATCCTTTGTTCTCTTATCTCGAATCGTTAAGATATAATCGTTATAATTATCCCCAAAGCGTTCTATACTTTCGTGCTCATCGTCCGTATCAATCCAAGCTTCTTCTGCAAAGGGGTTAATAACACCTTCGTAAGGTAACTGTATGGTGTCCTCTGTTGCTAAATCATCCTGATCCCCCAATTCTAATATGGCTTGTTTGGGTATCATCTTGCCATATTTATAATAAGCCGCCTTCAATATACCATTGTCTAAACTCGTCTTAAGATGTGTTGAATCTGCATCTATTGAAGTTTTTTCACTAAAGTTCTCATAAACTCCATTACTATTTGATAATCGAGCATTTATCTCCAAGTTAAGTCGTGCTTCAGGCATCATTTCTTTTGGAAATTCAATTCGGGTTTCGCCCCTCGGGTCAAGGAAGTCCTCATATTTCCAAATTGTATCTTTTACAATCACTTCATCATTATAAAGTCTAATAATCCTTTCTGTTAAAATTACCATACTTATTTGCACGTCAGGTTGTGTAACGCCCCTTTTATCTTTCCCTTCTGCATAGAAATAAATCGGTTCATAGATATTGTATTCTTTTTGTGGGACTCGAAAAGAAAAGTCTGCTTTTTCCAACTCATAATCTTCATAATCAAATTGAATGCTTCTAATTTCCTGCTTTTTTTGAGGTGTTTTATAAAATGTGATTAAGTAACGTTTATCTAATGTTAATGTATCTGACAGGGGTAATGTCAAGTTATAATTTCCTTTTCCATTTGGTGTAATTGTGGTAGAAAATAACACTTCACTATTATTATACCTTCGTTTTAACTCCACATACAGAGGACGAGTCAATGGCTTTCCATTACTTTTAGTCAAATAAGCCTTCAATCGTACGGTATCATTAGGTTGATAAGTCGGTTTATTGGTAATGATATAGCCTTTATATGCTTTATTTGCTATTTTTTTGTACAAATTATTAAAAGGACGAATCATCTGATATAGTTTTATCCCCCACCAATACCTATCCCATAGTCCCCATTCATCAATTCGCTCCAATCGATCTGTAAAATCATCATATTTTTGATATCCACGACTTATGAAATAATTCTCTGTCTCAAAGAAAGCAATTTCCTTATCTGTTTGTGCGACAATTATTCCATCTTCAGCCTGAGCTTTTAGTTCGTAGTACTTTGTTGTTGCATTATACCCTACCGCTTCACCATTGAATGTTACATTGATATTCTCTAATAAATTACCATAATTATCTGCTAAATAAAATCGAACTCCCGTCGGATTAACTAAAGGATATAAGTGAATATTATTGAAATTTTTAAATTCATAGTGCACTGCCTCCTCTTTTACGTTTACGATTACATAACTACCATCTGCTAAAAACCACCATTTTTCCGAAAAAATCGTATCTACCAAATTGACAAATAAATCATCTGTAATCTCTAAATCTTTTTCCCTAATCTCTTGTGTAGCTATTTTTAAGGCTTGTTCATTGGTAATTTTATACACTCACTTAAATTCACTTTTAATAGATTTTTCTAACTGAGTAAAAGCAAAATATGGTAAAATAATTAAAATGATAAATGTGGTTAATGATTTCATCCTATTCATATTTAAACTACACGGTTAACGATGGACAGTTAACAGTTTTCAAACAAGAGTAAAATAAGCTGATTGTAACCGTTTGATTATCACTTTTATCCAGCTTTACAGGAGTAGCTCAAGATTATAGTTTAGCTTATAAATCTTTGTAGAACAACTCTATACTCTATTCTTGTTATTAAACAACTTCATTATATGGATACAACGGAGTGAACCTAAAAAAAGGTTGGGGTAAAATAATAATGAATAGTGATTTTAAGTAGTAAGGTGAATTGAGGTTATGCAATAACTTTATGATAAAGCTGTATATCTATACAAACAAAAAAAACTAGTGGAGTGAGATGATAGATAAGGTTGTTTCTTGTTTGATACCATCAAATTGCTATTTTTTTTGATATAATGCAAGTCCCCTTTTGTATTTGTTACATATTTTAAAATTTGATGACTTTTTTCTGGATACTGGTTGAGTGATAACGAAATCCCGTACTTGAAAAGTCGGGAATACTGGATAACTAAAGATAAAATCTAGTAAGTCGTAAATCAAATATCTAGTGGTTAGATTTTTACTCTTTTCCGCAGTCGGGAAAAAGTCTCAGGCGTCATGGCTAAGTAAGAAGCTAAATACTTTTGAGGAATCAATTGCAAACAATGTGGACTTTGTTGCAATAATCGACGATACCGTTCTTCTGCGGAATAAGATAAAATAGCAATTTCTCGATAGGCTTTTCCGATTAAGGCTTCTTGATTAATCAATCTGCCCCAACGTTCCATATTTTTATATTTATCAAAAAGCACATTTAAATCTTTAAAATCAATGCCCAACAATACACTATCTTCAATCGCTTGTAAATAATAACGAGAAGGCTGCTGCATTAAAAAGGAATCATAAACGCCTGCAAATGTGTATTGATAAGAAAATCCAATATCTACCTCTTTGCCCTCTTTTAAGAAAAAGTATCGCATTACGCCATCGGCTACAAAGTAGAAATATCGCTCAATTTGACCTTCACGGGTTAAAAAGTCTCCTTTTTTAAATTGTTTAATTTGAAAACAATTATAAAAATCTGTCCACTCTTCCGAGGTTAAGATAACCTTTTGGAAAACCCGTGCTTTAAAGGTTTGTTCTACTTCTATTGAATTGAATGTGTTCATTTTACAATAAAAAAGTCCCATTCAAAGAATGAGACTTCACAATATATTTAATAAGTTATTTTTTCGAAAGTCGTTAGTCGTTAGTCAACAACTTATCGTTTCGCTACCTCATGAGAAACATCCATTCCACTAATAATAATTTCTAAAACAGGGTCTTTCTTTGGATTGTATCCTTCCTTTAAATCAACACCATAAAAGGCAGCAAATGTTTGCCAGTACGTCGCTGTAAATCCACCTCTTAGTTCTTTCACGATTCCATAACAAGGTTTACCCAACTCTCTTTCTATCATTTTAATCAATACAATACCTTGTGTTTTGGATAATTTCTTGAGTGGATCTTTAAACTTCTTTTTCAGATCCCGTTGTAGCTTTTTGATATATTTCTTACGCTTACGCTTTTTCATATCATTTGTCGCTACCTCAATCTCTCTAAATACCTTCACCGCCTCTACTGCATAAGGATATACTTTATTCGCATGATAACGCAATCTTAAATAATGACGACGCTCTCTACTGCTTCTAAATTTACGCTTTGAAGTCACGGATACATCTTGCAAATCCGCCACAATAATGGTGTCCCCATCTTCTGACACCATCATCTTCACCACCTGTCCATCTATCTCTTTTGAGATATAATTTTGAGCCTTTGCTCCTATGTAGAAGCAAACACCCAGCAAGATTGTTATAATGAATTTTTTCATAGTTCTTAAATTAAAAGTCTTATAGGAATAGTTACATAAAATATAATCCAAAAGCTATTCCAATAATCCTTTTCATTGTTTTAGTAATTGTTTGTCAGAT
>CAYLSF010000140.1:0-10426 GCA_964385675.1 uncultured Saprospiraceae bacterium | reverse complement strand
CATTTAATCAGAAATAAAAATATTCCAAAAGGACTAAAAGAAGTTTATGATAATTTTATTAAATCTGTTAGAATATTAACAAATGAACACAAGAGAACTGGCTATGTAAAATTTATAAATACTCATTCTCCTGTTGCTGAAAAAAGATGGCTCCTTCAAAAAGCTAAAATATTGGATACTACTCGAAGTTGGTAAAATTATATCATGCTATACAAAAACTTGATACCAAGTCAATTACTTCAAAATCGGAATAATAATTGTATCATCAAAAAAATGACAATATAATTTTACCTAAAAATCTTGAATTTCAACTCCATTAAAACTACAAAATTTAAAGGTAATTACTTATATTTGCAATCCTTCAAAAAAGTTGAAGAATTAATTCAGACATTAAAAAAACTAATAATATATTTAGTTAAAGTTCGCCAACAATAACCTTCTTTAAAGCCATATAAGAAGAATTGAGTGAAGTAATTAAGTGAATCACCGAAAATCCAGAGGGGCATTACACTGATTATCAATTCTTCAGGCTTTTTAGGGGGTTTTACTATTTATACCATTCTTTGAGATTCTCTACGTATATTTTTTAAAATTATTCCTTCTTTATAAATTCACTAATTCCTTCAAAATCAATGAATTTTATCGTCAATTAAATGAACTTTATTACGCAAAAAAGTGACAACATTCGTTTTTAATAGTCTTTTTCCGTAACTTAACCTTTAGAATAGTTATTGAATTATTATCGCCTTTTGGTTCATTATTAAATGGTTGTAAATAACCATTTTTGTAACAATTCAACAATCATAGCAATTTCAACAATCTTAATAAAATGCCTGAGTTTTTACACTTACATAGTCATACACAATACTCCTTATTAGATGGTGCTTCAGAGATAGGCACAATGATGCAAAAAGCAGCAGCGGATGGTATGAAAGGCGTTGCCTTGACTGACCATGGAAACATGTATGGTGCATTCAAATTTGTAGCAGAAGCGGAGAAGAATGGTATTATGCCGATTATCGGTTGTGAATTTTATTTGGTAGAAAATCGTCATAAACGCTCCTTTGCTAAAGCAAAAGGAGAGCGAGATAAACGGTATCATCAACTCTTACTAGCCAAAAATCAAAAAGGATATGAAAACCTATCAAAATTGTGTTCCTTAGGGTTTATTGAGGGGTTGTATGGTAAATATCCTAGAATTGATAAGGAATTAATTCTAAAATATAATGAAGGATTGATTGCTACAAGTTGTTGTTTGGGGGCAGAAATCCCACAGGCATTGATTCAAGGGAAAGAGGAACTAGCCGAGGAGAAATTGAAATGGTGGTTGGATTTGTTTGGAGATGATTTCTATATCGAATTAATGCGACATGAGGGGTTAGATAATTTAGATATTTTTAATAGTCAAGGAAAGCGAGTGTTATCGGGTAAAAGTCAAGAGGAAATCAATCAAACCCTCATCAAGTTTGCAAAAAAATATAATATCCGATTGATTGCGACGAATGATTCACATTATGTAGAAGAAGATGATTGGGTGTCACATGATATTTTGTTATGTATTAATACAGGGCGATTGGTAGAAGAACAAGATCGCTTTAAGTTTTCGAGTTCGGATTATTATTTCAAGACACAAGCAGAAATGAATGCCTTGTTCCATGATATTCCTGAAGCGATTGATAATACGGGACATGTGCTAGATAAAATTGAAAAGGTACAACTGGCTCGTGATATTCTATTACCTGCCTACCCGATGCCAAAGCGTTTTACGACACAAGACGACTACCTCCGACATTTGACCTATGAAGGAGCAAAAAAACGCTATGGTACGATTACGCCAAAAATCAAAGAAAGACTTGATTTTGAGTTGAGTGTTATTAAAAATTCAGGGTATCCTGGGTACTTTTTGATTGTACAAGATTTTACCACTGTTGCACGAGATTTAGGCGTAGCCGTTGGACCAGGTCGGGGTTCGGCAGCAGGGTCTGCTGTGGCGTATTGTATTGGAATTACGAATGTGGATCCGATTCACTATGACTTACTTTTTGAGCGATTTTTGAATCCTGAGCGGGTTTCTATGCCCGATATTGATATTGATTTTGATGATGAAGGTCGCCAAAAAGTGATTGATTATGTAATTGACAAATACGGTCAAAATCAAGTGGCTCAAATTGTAACTTATGGTACAATGGCAGCAAAATCCTCACTTCGAGATGTCGGACGAGTTTTGAATATTCCATTGCCGGAAGTGGATAAGGTGTGTAAAACCTTTCCTGAAAACCTAAAAGCGACACTCAAAAAAGTATTAGCGGATGGAGATATTCACCCAAAGTTAAAAGGCAAACTCAATTCTGATGATATTGAAAAAGCGAATAAAATACGAGAACTCGCAGCAGCAGAAGATGACTTAGGAAATATGATTCGGACGGCTAAAAAGCTAGAAGGTTCTGTCCGAAATACAGGAATTCACGCGTGTGGTGTGGTGATTACACCCGATGATATTACCAAATATGTTCCTGTAAAGGTCGATAAGGGTTCGGGAATGTATGTGAGTCAGTTCGATAACTCTGTAGCAGAAGATGCGGGCTTATTAAAAATGGACTTTTTAGGTTTAAAAACCCTTACGATTATCAAACATGCTGTAGCGAATGTCAAAAAGACCAAAGGTATTGAAATCATTCCCGATGATATTCCATTGACGGATGAAGAAACCTATAAGTTATTCCAAAGAGGAGAGACGGTCGGTGTTTTTCAGTATGAGTCACCTGGTATGCAGAAGTATATGAAGGAACTCGTGCCAACGAAGTTTAATGACTTAATTGCGATGAATGCCTTATATCGTCCTGGACCTTTGGAGTATATTCCGTCCTTTATTGCTCGTAAACACGGGCATGAGGAAGTGGTGTATGACTTAGCCGATATGGAGGAGTATTTGGCGGAAACTTATGGAATTACCGTTTATCAAGAGCAAGTAATGTTGCTCTCGCAAAAACTTGCCAATTTCACCAAAGGTCAGGCAGATATGTTGCGGAAAGGGATGGGTAAGAAAAAGAAGAAGCTGATTGACATGCTCTACCCCAAATTTATTGAAGGTGGACAAGCGAACGGACACCCAAAAGAGACTTTAGATAAAATTTGGAAAGACTGGGAAGCCTTTGCGTCTTATGCTTTCAATAAATCACACTCAACGTGTTATGCGTATGTAGCCTTTCAGACGGCTTACTTAAAGGCGAATCATACTGCCGAGTTTATGGCTTCGGTTTTGACCCATAATAAAAATGACATTAAAAAAGTCAAGTTCTTTTTAGAAGAATGTAACCGTCAAGGCGTAGATGTACTCGGACCTTCTGTGAATGAAAGTGATATGAATTTCACAGTAAACGACAAAGGGCAAATTCGCTTTGGATTATCTGCCTTGAAAGGTGTGGGAGAAGGCCCCGTAGAAGAATTGGTAGCAGAAAGAGAAAAGAATGGTCCTTTTGAATCGGTGTTTGATATTGTACGCCGTTTGAATTCTCGGAATATTAATAAAAAAGTGCTAGAAAGCCTCGCAAGAGGCGGTGGGCTAGATTGTTTTGAGGGCATACATAGAGCTCAATATTTTGCTCCTTCTGAAAAGTATGATACCTTACTGGCTCATGCTTTGAAATATGGTAGTGCGTATAATTCTCAATTGGCTTCTGCAGCCACTTCCCTCTTTGGGGTATCGAATGATATTATGATTCAAGAACCCAAATATCCTCAAATAGAGGAATGGAGTTTAATTCGTAAGTTGACGGAAGAAAAAGAGGTAACAGGAATTTACATCAGTGGACATCCATTGGATGATTATAAAATTGAATTAAAGAGTTTTACAACTTGTACACTCAAAGATTTACCAACTCAATATCAAAATAAAGGAACAATCAATATTGCTGGAATGGTAACCACAGCAACCCACCGAATTTCTCAAAAAGGTACGGGTTGGGGTACGTTAGAGCTTTCTGATTTTGATGGTAATTTGGATATGGCGTTGTTTGGAGAGGATTATATCAAATTCAAAAACTATATGAACGAAGGTGAAGTCCTTTATCTCTCTGGTAAATTCCGCCCGAGTTGGCGTAATAAAGGCGAATTTGATTTTAGAATTTCTGAAATTCAACTGTTGGAAACTGTTGGTCAAAATAAAACGGAATCCATCACTTTGAGCTTAGACATTAATCAGATTTCTATGGATTTGGTAGAGCGTATTGATAAACTTTGTCAACGTAAAAAAGGAAAACACAAACTCAAAGTTCACTTTATTGATAGTTTGAATAAACAAAAACTATTAATGCGTGCTCAAGAACGAAGAATCAATGCCGATAGCGATTTTATTAATTCTTTGGAAGGTATGGGTATTCGGTATAAGGTGAATGGATAATGATATTACGGTAGAGACGTTGCACTGCAACGTCTTAGGTATATTTGGAAAATTTTATTGTATATAATTTTTATCGTACGGGTTTTTAGACGTTATAGTATAACGTCTCTACACGGGGTCATCGGTTTTCTTTAATGAAGGCGGTCGGATCTAGATACCCTTTTCTATCTCTTGAATACCCTGGACCTATAGGTAAATTAACATCATCTCGCATTTCTAAATGTAAGTGTGCAGGATAAAGCCCTCCTGCATTTCCAATGGTCGCAATTTGTTGTCCTTTTTGCACAAACCTATTCGGTTCTATTAGGATTTCTTCACAATGTGCATATAAAGACTCTACCAATTTATTATCATCTGTCAAGTGCCAAACTCTGACCACTTTTCCCCATCCTCCTTTTAGATTTCTAGCAAAATGAACATAACCATTCGCCACGGAAAATATCGGATCACCCAAATCGGAATCTCCCCCTGTCACCGCATTCCAATCATCGCCTAAGTGTAGATTTTTTCCAAATCCTTGTGCATTATAATAGCCTTTTGCATTGGGCTTGCCTACTGGAAAATCAAATCCTTTGGCTATAAATTTTGGGCTTTCTTCAAACAATGCTCGAATTGATTGTACTCTAGATTGTTTGATAGATTGATTTGTTTTTGGGGATGATGGTTTTGGAGTTTGTTTTTCTTGTTTAGGGGTTTCTGTAGTTTCCATACAGGATGTGGATACTAATAAGGATAATAATAGGATTAAATGTTTCATCAAAATGATATTGTTCGTAGAGACGTTGCACTGCAACGTCTCGTATATATTTGGAAGTTTTTATCGTGCAAATAATTTTTATCGTATAGGGTTTTAGACGTTATAGTATAACGTCTCTACTAGTGTGAATCATTTTTTTCTTCTATTTCTACCACAGGCATTTTCCATTTCGTATAACCCACTGGTGTGCCTTCTGCCGCACGTATTGCTTGTGTCGTTTTACGCTTATCCGCAATCATCGCAAAGGTCATAATTAAACTGGTACCAATAATGATAAATAATAAAATACCTGGCTCGAAATCTAAATATAATGCTTCTTCTGGTATGGCGTAAAATAGTAAAACTGTAATCAAACCACGAGGGGCAATAAATACTTGAGGATTAATATCTGCTCCTAAAAAGACACGTAACAGCACGAAACGAATCACATAAATGGATAAAATAATCAACCCACTAATCATAGCCACTTCTATATTACGAAGGGATGCCAAAGAAATCGTTAAGCCAAAAATTACAAAGAAGAAGGTACGGACAACAAAGGCTGTCTCCATAGTAATAATGTGCAAGCCTTCATAAATATGTTTGGCTTGTTCTTCTTTTAACCATTTAGCTAACCGCCCTTGAAAAAAGAGTTTCATATTAGCAATGACCAATCCAAACGTCAAAATAATAATCAAGGATGATAAATGCATTTTCTTACCTAAAGCATACAGCAGCAATAAGACAGCAATCATCAAAAATAGCTTGACATGGCTTTTAATATTTTGAAAAATCAAAATAATCGCATAACTCGCTATGATTGATATACCAATTGTAATCCCTAGATTAATAAAAAATTCACCTAATCCTCCTCCACCATGATCACCCGCTTGTTCAATTTGACCTGTCAAGAAGTAGAATACCATAATGCCTAAAATATCGGAAAAGGTTGATTCATAAATGTGAAATTCCTTTTTTACCTTACTCAAACCCGATACACTCGGAATGATAATCGCACTAGATAAAATAGACAACGGAGTGGCATAAAGCCATGCTTGTTGCGTTGTCATATCAGGCATAAAATACTGTAATATCCAAGCGGCTGCCCATATAGAAGCTAATAAACCGATTAAAGCAATCGCTAATGCGAGTAGGATGGGCATGAGTTTTTCTCGTTTGAGTTCAAGTTCAAGAGCGGCTTCCAATACAATCATAATCAATCCCACAATTCCTAGAACCTCTAATACAGGAAAAAAGTCAATATCCACAATCCCCAAAGCCTCCATTCCAAAATTCAATCCTATCCCCAATACAATAAGCATCAATACAGAAGGGATATTGGTTTTATTCGCTAATTCGCCAAAGAAAAAAGAGCAAATAATCACTAAAGAAGCGGCGATAATAATATTATATGATGTTAAAATTTCCATTGTTTATATTTAAGAAGACAGAAGACAGATCATTTGTATCTTCGATACGCATTGTCAGATGTCAGATACATTACAAGTATTTCTAGTTCTTATTATTCAGCATACAGGTATCACTAATACTGATCGAGCCTACCCAAAGTTGTAATGAATGTTAGTGGGATTCCGAATCAAGTTCGGAATGACGTATGCTTGGTATTGTTGTAAATTTTGAATGAATAACTAACCACTAATCACCAGTCACTAATTCCTAATCACTAATTTTCACTTCACACTGATACCCCAATTTTTTCAATAATTGGGTAAAGTCATCAATATGACTATCCTCTCGGATAAGGACTCTAGCTTCTATTTTGCCTGCTGCTAAATCATTAATTAACTCTGGCTGCCGATTCGCATCCAGATAAGGCATCATAAAAAAAGCATCTTGTAGTGTCTGAATATGATTTTTATTAGAAGTATTCGTCGGTGTCAATTCAAATTCATAAAATCCACCAATTTCTTCTACATCTATCAGGCTATAGCCCTCTTGAAACAAGCGGACATAATTTACAAAACTGATACCTGTAGCGGTTCGTATTTGAGCATCGAACAAGCCTAGTTTTACAATAACGCCCTTAATATTCCCTGTTTTCAATCGCTTACCAATGGCAATATTATCGTCTAGCAGCACCAATCGACCACTCACATAATTACGAATATGAGAAAATCCGAAAATAGCAATAGCGAGTAAAAACAAGCCATGCAGTACAGGATGAATAAATATAAAAATCATCCCTAACACCAGAAAGACAATGATTTCATACAACTGAATCAATCGAAATAAACCTTGTTGAATTTGATACAATAGTTTTGGCTTATTGACCTGTTGTTTTAGTAAAGCGTAGAGCAATCGAATGGCAACGTAAATGAGTCCAAGCACAATCGTTGCTACAAAGAAATTTATCCAAGTAAAGTTGGGTAATGTCATTTTTTTAGTGGCTAGTTCCCGATAGCTATCGGGACAGTGATTAGTGTCTAGTGCTCAGTTAGTCTAATCCAACTAATCACTAGCCACTAATCACTAAAATACTAAATCAAATATTTTTTACGACGGAGTAGATTAATCACTTCATGGACAACCAATTCGTTGATTTCTAACCAACCGTCAATTTTTTTCGTTAGGATACCGATGCTTAATAATCGCTTGACTAAAGCTGCATACTTTTGATTGTACGCTGGGCCGAAAAGATGCCTTAGTAAAAACTCATTCGTTCGTTTTTGTAAGGCAATAGAAGTCAATAAAGTAGCGGTATTTGGATTTAAAAAATCAGGGAAAAGTGGTGGCGTTTCAAAATTAACTTGTACTTGATTATTATCCAATAATTTGATGGCATTACACCAAAGCTGTAAAGCTACACCTACATTACCATGAGCAGCTTTAAAGATTTTTCGTACTGTTTTCTTAAAAACTTGCGGCGATAAGGTATCTCCTACGGTATTCACCAGATTTTTATGCGTTGCCCCATGTCGAATAGAAATCGTTTGTTCCAAATTTTGTACAGGAAAGTCCTCTAGCTCAATATCAGCTTGAAATAAGCCTTCTATATCGTGTGTACGAGCCAAATGATTTTTAAAAATATCACTGGTCGCAATCATAAAAAACACTTGCTGACCATGCACATCCATAAATTTCTTTAGATGTCGAATATTCGCATTCAAAGACGTTTTGGTATCCCACCACATTTCCAAGTTATCAATCCATACTAAACAAGTACGCCCCTTAATTTGTCGCTTAATGTGATGTAAGGCATTATTTAAGTTATAAGTTGTTTGAATCGTTTTATCACCAATTTTAATTTGAGCATTTGGAAATAAATGAATCGTTTGATTTCTAAAATGGCGATTGGCGATAACCTCCCCAAATAAGGATTTTCCAGAAGAGCGTTTTCCTGTTAACAATACGGTACCTCTATACCCCAATTTCCAATTGTCTATCACTGCACCTACTCGACGCAATTCATCTTGACGCCCTACCCAAAATGCTTCCCCTACATATCCTTTGGTTAAAAAGATATTTTGATAATAGTCATGATTTACACCTCTTTTTCGATATTCAATATATCGAATGACTTGCTCAGATGTGCTTAAATCATTATTAAAATCTATTTGAGCTTGATAATTTTCAAATTTTTGAACTTGTGTGTTCCACCACTGCTGAACTCTCGAAAACAGATCTCTTTGATTCAACAATATGGGATTCATCGCCGTTTGAGACTGAAGTGGCAAAAACTCGTGCTGTGTATCAAAAATATTTGAAATTTTAAACGTTGTATCCAATCTATCATGAATCTGATCACTTATTCGTTCAAATTCTTGAAGTTGATGATCAACTTGCTCCAAAAAGGTATTAGATACTGCTATAGAAGAATTTAAAGTTTGAGGTAAATCCACATCGTGTTCATGTTGAGCAATGAGGATGTTGAGTTGATTTTTTAAATTCATAAAAATCATCTTCCCTCCTGTGGTCAAATTATCTCGAATCTCCCACACTTCATACAACAATGGCTTAATTTCAGATAAAATCCAACGGCGAACTTGACGTTGTAAAGCAATATCTCGATTAACCATCATACCGCCATTTGTTGCAATCGGTGTATCAACTTTCGTAACTAATTGTTCTATCATTTGCTCCAAATCCGCATTGAATGACATTTGTAAGTTATCAAAACTGATAGTGCTTTCTACCTTTTGTACTAAAGCTAATTCTTCCTTTGGTTCTGTATGATTTTTTAGGTCTTTAATTAAATCGGATAATACCTTTTTCAATTGCTCTAATTGTATTTTGATTTGAGCATTGCTCTCTTTTATCGCTTTGGCAATCTGCTCAAATAAGACTTGCTGTTGGAGTAAAATTGGTAGATTTCTATTGCACGTTGTACATTGTGCAGCAAGTTCTTCTAACTGTTTTTTATAAATCGGGTAAGGATTTTGAGCATTCGACCAACTGCGGAGTTGGCGTTTTATGTCGCCTGCTTTCATCATCTGAAAATTCTGTGCTTTCGCTAAACTGTCAGATAAATCTTGTTGGGCTTTTGTTAAAATATCTTGAGCGGTAACGTTAAAATGAGCGAGTGCATCTACTTTTGTTTTTCCATCTGCCTCCATTAAAATACCCTTATACTGCTCAAAAGTAATATCTCTCCACCCAATCATAAAATGCTTTGCTTCTTCTAACCATTGAAAGATGGTTTGATAAGCCGCAACTTGCATTTTTAAATCTGCATTATTTTCAAGATTCTCATTGGCTTGCTCTCCAATTTCTAGACACTGCCACTGAATCGCATGAGCGGTTTTTGTCAAACGATCCAGAATAGCCATATTGTCATCATCTTGCCAAATATTGGCTAGCATGTCCTTAAATTCGGGCGTTACTGTTAGTTGACTGATGGATTGATCCATAATTATGATTTGACCTTCGACTTTCGACCATCAACTATTGACCATCGAAATCCAATTTGATGTATTATTATGTAATGCAATTTAGGAATTTATATGTTAAGACGTGTAATATGTAGTTTGGTAATTGATTTTTGGAAAAAAATTTGGCGAGTCCTAAATTTTTACTAAAATTAGATCAAGATATACTTTATCTAAATGCTGAAAGTCCTTATCTGTTGTTATCAGTGTTGCATTTAAAAGAGACGCGGTAGAAGCAATCCATAAATCATTTTTCCCCATATTTCTTGCTGTCATTCCCAGCGGAAGATTTACCAATTTTCCTTGACTAAAGGCATCTATTTCTCCATAACGTTTAATCAAATCTTTTGATGAACTGAATTAAACTTTTAAATGTAAATTAATTACTTGATTATCAATGTTTTG
>CAYLSF010000139.1:0-10468 GCA_964385675.1 uncultured Saprospiraceae bacterium | reverse complement strand
GATTATGGAATTTTTACTTAAAATATTGATTATCATTACAGAACAAGTCTATTATTAATTAACTCAAGAGTTTCATCCCATTTCATAATTTGCCATTTCTCATTAGGTCGAGCCATAATTAATTTTTGTTGTTTGGTTAAAACCCATATAATGAGTTCTGTGCCATATGCTAATAGTTTTTCTGTCTTAGCATTGATATAGCCCAAACCGTTTTCATTTGCTACATCTATTTTCACATCAATTTCAAAAACTATTTTTGGAGGAACACTCACATAGTATTCATTAATTTTATTAAAAGGTAAAGTCTTTTTATCGAAAACGGCAATGTCGAAACTTAGGTTTGTTCCCTTTTTAATATGTCCTCTTAACTCATTGGTAAAAAAACGGTAGTGTTTACGACCTATACTTTGAAATAAGAAATCCAATAAAATTTCAATAATCAATGATTGTAAGCCACTCGCTCCCATAATGTCTTCTAAGGTTTTTTCTTTATTTAAGACTAACTTATAATTTTTATAATAGTATGGCTTTCCATCAATTTCTTCTTTGATGAGTATATCTGGTATTTTCGTGTCCCTTTTTTGTTCTCCTTGAATTAATGATCGAATCATGTTTTTGAATTTGCCTTTAACCAAAATTACTATTTTTTAATGGTAGAATCAATTATAATTTGTTAGTAGTGAAAACTATCACTTGTTAAGTAACAAAATATTTCCCAAAAATATTTATAAATCCCTTTATCCCTTACTAACTTTGCTTTTGATAATGGATACATAAGTAAAATTGATGATTACAAAATTCAGTCATTAGCTTCTATAACTATAACATTGTAAGCTAATCAAAATAGAGTGAGTGAAATGGGGCAGCTAAACCAAATTAAATATAGATTTCAAATTTTCATCTCGATAGCTATCAGGATTAGATCTCAACTAATCTTGATTAGTGTATGTTTTCTATTTCAAAATTGTATAGAAAACCCTAATACACTTTTCAAAATACTTCCTTCCGATTATACAGGTGTTACCTTTTCCAATGATTTAAAAGAAAATGAAACATTCAATATTGTAGAATATCTCTATTACTACAATGGGGGAGGGGTAGCTACGGGTGATATTAATAATGATGGCTTGCCTGATATTTACCTTACCGCTAATCAAGGGGAGAATAAGCTGTATCTCAATCAAGGAAATTTAAAATTTAAAGATATTACTGCAAGTGCAGGGGTAAAAGGACGAGGAGATTGGTCAACAGGCGTAAATATGGTGGACATCAATGGGGATGGTTATTTAGATATTTATGTGTGTAATGTTGGAGGATATAAAGGTTTGAAGGGTAAAAACGAACTTTTTATTAATAATCAAAATAACACCTTTACCGAACAAGCTAGTGTCTATGGTTTGGACTTTCAAGGCTTTTCAACACAAGCGGCATTTTTTGATTATGATAGAGATGGAGATTTAGATTGTTATTTGTTGAATCACTCGGTGCATGAGGCTGGAAATTATGGAGATACAACTTTACGAAAGCAACGAGATTATTTAGCAGGGGATAGATTATTAAGAAATGATATTAGCCGATTTAATGATGCGAGTGAGGAAGCAGGAATTTTAGGGAGTAAAATCGGTTATGGTTTGGGTGTTGCTGTGGCAGACTTGAATAATGATGGTTGGTCAGATATTTATGTCTCCAATGATTTTCATGAAAACGACTATCTATATTATAATAATGGAGACGGTACATTTCGAGAAGGGATAGCAGAATCTATGGGACATAGTAGTAATTTCTCAATGGGTTCTGATATAGCCGATTTCAATAATGATGGGTTATTGGATGTGATGACATTGGATATGAAGCCAGAAGATGAGGTAATTTACAAAAGCTCAGGGGAAGCAGATATGTACCACATTTATACCTTTAAATTGGGGTATGGTTATTTGCCGCAATATCCTCGAAATTGTTTACAACTCAATCAAGGGCAATTATTAGATAGTCAAACGACACAATTTAGCGAAGTGGCTCAAATTTCGGGTGTGGATGCTACTGACTGGAGTTGGTCATCGCTATTTGCGGATTTAGATAATGATGGATTACAAGATTTATATATTACCAATGGTATTTTACGTCGCCCAAATGATTTGGATTGGGTTGAATTTTATTCCAATCAACAAGGTAAAACAACCCTAGAAATTGCTCAACAAATGCCCGAAGGCAAAGCAAAAAACTATGCCTATCAAAATGTAGGCAATCTTCAATTTAAAAATCAATCTAACCATTGGGGTTTAGATAAATTAGGCTACTCTAATGGGGCAGCTTATGCGGACTTTGATGGGGATGGAGATTTGGATTTAGTCACGAATAACATCAATGAAACCGCTTCCATTTTTGAAAATACATCGAATAGTCTAGCAGAACGAAAAACCAATTTTATTAAAGTCCGATTGAAAGGCGTGACGCCAAATAGTTTTGGAATCGGTTCTATTGTTAAATTATACAAGAAAGGTCAAGTTCAAACACAAACACAAAACCCAACTAGAGGCTTTCAGTCTTCGGTTGATTATTTGTTGCACTTTGGATTAGGCACAGCAGAACGAGTAGATTCTGTAGTCATTATTTGGCAAAATGGACAGCGACAAATACAAACCAATATTTCAGTCAATCAAACCTTAACTTTTAATCAAGGTGAAGCGAATCAATCGACTAATTATCAAGTCAATAATACAACTTTATTTCAACCCTATACAGCCTTAGATTTTAGACATATCGAAAATGACTTCAATGATTTTGCTGTACAAAAACTCATGCTTCAACATCTTTCTACCGAAGGTCCTAAACTAGCCGTAGGCGATGTGAATAGTGATGGATTGGAAGATGTTTATGTTGGAGGGGCAAGGGATCAAGCAGGGCAGTTATTTTTCCAAAAAAAGGATGGCACATTTGAAGCACAAACAGCGTCAAGAATTTTTGAAGGGGATAAAATAGCAGAAGATACTGACGCTTTGTTTTTTGATGCCGATTCGGATGGTGATTTAGATTTGTATGTTGTTAGTGCTGGAAATGAATGGCGAGGTCAGTATAAACCATTATTAGACCGATTATATATTAATGATGGACAAGGTGACTTTCTAAAAGATGAAAAGGCTTTACCCGAAATCTACGAAAATGGAGCTTGTATTCGAGCAGTCGATTTTGATAATGATGGTGATCAAGATTTATTCTTGGGTAATCGAGTGATAACGAATGGATACGGGTTTATTCCAAATAGTTATCTATTGGAAAATAATGGAAAAGGGCAATTTACGGATGTTACCAAAGGCGTTCAAGGTTTAGATAAAGTTGGAATGGTGACGGATGCAATTTGGGCAGATTATAATTTGGATAAATTACCTGATTTAATTGTAGTAGGGGATTGGATGCCGATTACCATTTTTAAAGCAAAAGCGACAGATAAAGGAATTACTTTTGAAAAACAAGAAAATGCCTTTGACCAAAAGACCGCAGGATGGTGGAAATCCATACAAGCGGCAGATATGGATAAGGATGGTGATTTAGATTTTATCGTAGGAAATCATGGATTAAACTGTGATTTAAAAGCGAGTCAAACCGAGCCGATCGAACTTTTTGCCAATGATTATGATGGCAATCAGAGTTTGGATCATGTTTTTTGTTATTACAATGGTGGGGAGCGTTATCCTTTTGCGTCTAAAAATGAATTGATTAAACAAATGGCGGGTATCAAAAGTCAATTTGTAAAAAATAAGGATTATGTCCATAAAAAAATAGAAGATATTTTTCCGAAAGGTCAATTACAAGCGGCCGCTAAACGTCAAGTGTATGAATTGCAATCTGCTTATGTGGAGAACTTAGGTAATGGTCAATTCAAATTACATCCTTTGCCTGTTGAAGCACAAACAACACCGATTTATAGCATCCTAATTCAAGATTTCAATAAAGATGGAAATTTAGATGTCTTGTTAGGCGGAAATTTATACGGTGTCGTTCCAAAGGTTGGGCGTTATGATGCTTCCTATGGAACGCTTTTACAAGGTGATGGAAAGGGTGGTTTTACAACTGTTCCAACGCATCAAAGTGGTTTTACCGTAAAAGGGCAGATTCGGGACATTCAGTTAATTTCTACTAAAAATGGACAGTTGATTTTAGTCACTCGCAATAATGATAATATAGTTAGTTTTCAAATAGCAAAATAGAACACAAAATATGAGAACTCAATTCATAGTATTTATAATCTTATTATGTAGTCAATTATCTGCTCAAGATATATCTAATTCTCCTTGGCATATTAAGGCAGATAATATTGATCCAAATAATTACTATGGCGTAACCCTCGCCAATGGTATGATAGGATTGGTATCTTCTCCAAATCCTATGGAGGTGAATGCAGTGGTGTTGAATGGGGTATATGATTACTATCAGAGAGGGCGTGTATCCAATATTTTACAAGCCTTCAATCATGTCAATATGAACCTAACGGTAGATAGCACTTGGGTAGATGCTAAAACGGCATCCAACTATCAGCAGGTTTTAGATATGAAAAATGCAATGCTTACGACTACATTTGATGTCGGAGATAAAGCAAGTGTAAAACACACCATGATGGCATTACGGCATTTACCTTATACCGCCTTGACGATGGTTGAAATTACAGCAAAGAAGGATATTCAAATTATACCACAAAGTGTGATAGAAGCTCCAAACCATTTAAAAGATGTCCGAAATCTCTATTCCGAGATTGACCGTCCACACATTAAAATTCCTTTGATGAGTTCAGTAGCACAAAGTCCTTCTGGTAAATATACCGTAGCAGCTTCTAATAGCTTTATTTTTGAAGAAAAACATGGAGAAGAACCCGATATTATTCATGAAGATTGGGATTATAATCGTCACTTAGCAAAATTTTATAAAAAACTAAAAGCAGGCGAGACCTATAAATTTAGTGTCGTTGCCTCTACAGTTTCCTCTAGACAATATGAGGATCCACATAATGAAGCAGAGCGATTAACGATTTTTGCTGCATTGGAAAAAACAGATCGCTTACTTAAACGCCATAAACAAGCTTGGTCTAAATTATGGGAAAGTGATATTATCATAGAAGGCGATGTGAAAACACAACGTGATGTACGATCTATGATTTATCATCTGTACTCTTTTGCTCGAAAAGGCACAGCGTATAGTTTATCACCAATGGGTTTGTCGGGTTTGGGCTATAATGGTCATGTATTTTGGGATACAGAAATTTGGATGTATCCACCCTTATTAATGCTACAACCTGATATTGCTAAATCATTGTTAGAATATCGTTTTGAGCGATTAGAAGCTGCTCGAAAAAATGCCTTTTCACATGGCTATGATGGAGCAATGTTCCCCTGGGAATCTTCTGATGACGGCTCGGAAGATACACCCGTTTGGGCATTGACTGGTCCTTTTCAACACCATATTTCGGGAGATATTGGTTGGGCGTTTTGGAAATATTATCAAGTGACTAAAGATAAAGAATGGTTGAAAACAAGAGGATATCCATTATTGAAAGAAGTAGCCGATTTTTGGATAAGCCGAGTAGAACGTAATGGAGCAGGTCGCTATGATATTAATAATGTAATTGGAGCAAATGAATGGGAAGAGAATATAGATAATAATGCTTACACCAATGGAATGGCAATTACGGTATTAAGAAACGCTACAGAAGCGGCAAAAGAATTGGGCATTACACCAAATCCAGATTGGAATCATGTGGCAGATAATATTCCAATTCTAAAATTTGAAGATGGGACAACACGAGAGAATGCCACCTATAATGGGGTCATGATAAAACAGGCTGATGTCAATCTATTAGCTTACCCGATGGAAATCGTTTCAAAAGAGGCAGATATTAAAAAGGACTTAAAATATTACGAGCCTAGAATGTCACCTAATGGACCCGCTATGGGTTGGTCAGTTTTAGCTACCCTTTATGCTCAATTTGGAGAATTGGAAAAAGCAAAAGGCTTGTTTGAGAAAAGTTATATACCCAATCAGGTGCCACCTTTTGGAGTGATTTCAGAAACTGCAGGTGGAACAAACCCTTATTTCGCAACAGGAGCTGGTGGTACATTACAAACGGTGTTAGCAGGTTTTGGCGGTTTAAAAATTACGAATGACGGCGTGATTCAAATAAAAGGACAACTACCTAAAGGGTGGAAATCTTTGACGTTAAAAGGCATCGGAAAAGAGAAAAAGACGTTTTCTGTAAAATAGTTTTTAAAGTAGTAAGTCATAAGTGATACCTATTACTTACTACCTAATACTTCATACTTAAATAAAATATGAAACAAATAATAGGTTTATTACTAGCAGTAGTTATAGTGACATATACAGGTTGTGATCCATTTCCAACCTGTACAGAAAACGATACCTTACCCGAATATGATGGGGTAGAGAATTTAGAAGGAGTGGAATACCCTAATGTGATTTTGACAGAAGCGGCATTAGATACATTTTACGCTCGTCAAAATATTATTGTAGAGACAGCACAGCAATATGACATTATGGAACAGCGTCAAAACAACGATGGAACTTGTACGGTTTGTGATTTTCCTGAAATTGATTTTGATACAAAAACGCTAATCGGACGTGTGATACCAATAAATTGCGATGAACAACTAGTTATGAAAACATCAAAGACAGGTAATGTTTATGATGCGTATTTTAAATTAATCAATAACACACAATGTGATGTCAATGTCTGTGTTGCTTTACAGATATTTTGGATGGCGATTCCTAAAATGGATATGGACGATACCATTAATTTCCATGAAGGGAAGTTTAGTTACGATTGTGAAGATTGTTAAAATTATTAGACCTATAAGGTTTTTGAAACCTTATAGGTTTTGTTGTAAATAGAAAATTATGAAAGCAAAATACTATAAACTACAATTTTTAGGATTGATATTATTAAGTGCAACCATGGTATTTAATACCAGTTGCGAAGAAGAGGTAAATGAAAATTATCAAGTCGATGCAGCTAATCCAGAGTTTTTGCATCGTTCCATGAAGCGATTGACAGATGTGATTGTTCATGATATATTTTCACCGCCTGTAGCAAGTCGAATTTATTCGTATCCAAGTATTGCAGCGTATGAAATTTTAGCGTTAAATGACCCGAACTATCAATCATTAAGCGGTCAAATCAAACATTTAGGAGCGATTCCAAAACCTAAGGCAGATTATGAATATTGTCATGCGTTGGCGAGTGTACACGCATTCTTGACGGTAGGGAAGAAGTTGATTTTCTCAGAAGAAAAGATTGAAAGCTTTCAAGAAGAGATTTATCAAGAATTCAAGGATATTAAAATCCCCAAACAAGCTTATGAAAATTCGATTACTTATGGTGATGCCGTTGCTAAATATATCATTGAGTGGGCGAGTCAAGATAACTATAATCAAACCCGTACTTTTCCAAAGTTTGATGTCAATTTAGATGACGACACCCGTTGGCAGCCGACTCCTCCAGATTATATGGAAGGCATTGAGCCACATTGGAATAAAATCCGTCCTTTTGTATTGGATTCTGCTAAGCAATTTCAGCCCGATTTTCCAACACAATACAGCATGGATAAGAACAGTACTTTTTATAAAGAACTGATGGAGGTGTACGATACAGGTGTTAATTTAGACACTGCACAAGAAGCCATTGCGAAATTTTGGGATTGTAACCCGTATGTATCGAATCATCATGCACACTTGATGTTTGCCACCAAAAAAATCACACCTGGTGGACATTGGATTAATATCACTTCCATTGCAACCCGTCAAAAGAAGTCTAGTTTAATACAATCCGCAGAGGCCTATACCATGGTTTCTATTTCCTTAATGGATGCCTTTATTAGTTGTTGGGATGAAAAATACCGGAGTAATTTGATTCGCCCAGAAACAGTGATTAATAAATTTATTGATGAAGATTGGAAGCCGTTATTACAAACGCCTCCGTTTCCAGAATACACTAGTGGACATAGTGTAATTTCCTCTGCTGCTGCGGTTACGTTAACTAAACTTTATGGTGATAATTTCGCCTTCTTAGATACTTCAGAAGAAGAATATGGTTTACCGCCTCGCTATTTTAATTCGTTTATCGAAGCTTCGGAAGAAGCGGCGATTAGTCGTCTATATGGTGGGATTCATTATATGCCGGCTATTGATAATGGCGTTACGCAAGGTAGAAGGCTTGGGCGTTTTATTTTGGGGAGAGTGGTTACTAGGAAGGGATAGTGTTTGATTCTGTATTGGGATTTTTGTATATTTAGATTAGATAGGGATAAGTTGTGAATCAATTTATCCCTATTTAGGTTAAATAGAGTGATATAAATTAGAGTAGATATGACAACAATAATAAAAATAAAAAGTAGTGATTTCAATACTCAATTTCTAAAGGAATTTCAAGAAAAATATAGCGATAGAGATATTGAAATCAGTATTTCCCCTTCTAAAAAATCATTATTAGATGAAGCTTTGTTTTGGGAAATAATTGGTTGTTTGGATTGGGAACAAGAAGAGGATGAAAATATTATCAAATCTGCTATTCAAAAACTAGCAACTTATCCTATTCACTATATTTATTTATTTCAAGATATTTTATCTGAAAAATTATATCTATTAGATACAAAAGAATATGCCTTATATATTGGCGAAGATAGCTGGAAAAAGGGTACATATTTTTCCGTTGATAATTTTTTATATACTCGCTGCTGTGTAGTAGCAAATGGTAAAGAGGCCTATGAAACTATATTAAATAATCCCTCAGAAATGCCTAAAGATTTGACTTTTGAGCCTCTATTATCTTTAGCATCTGAGGCTTATCAACTTAAAACAGGGAAAATATTTAACTATTCAGGAGTTTTTAATTTTGAAACTTATAGCAATGAAAAAGGCTGGTTGAAATAAAAGATTAGAAGAATGATAAAACTCCATGGAAATAATAAGAAAAACCCTAAGTTGTACCACCTTTATGAAATTATTGATAAAGAAACTGGAGATGTCTTTAAATATGGAATTAGCGGCGACCCAATAAACCCGAAAGATGGTTTGTCAAAACGATTAAGAGATCAAGTAGATTTGGGTAATTTATATGCTGGATGGAAACGATATTTTGGTCGTATTTTAGTCAAAGGCATTAAGGGTAATGCTAAGGCTAGAGTGATTGAAGATGAATATATAGAAGCCTATTTTAAGAAAAATGGTGTTTATCCAGTTGGTAATCGGGATAGGGGGTAAATTAAGGCATTTTATTTTGGGTAAGGTATAGACTAAGAAACAATAAGTATATTTATTTTAACTACGTAAATTGATTGCACATTTAAATAATATTTTTGTACAAAAATATAACATGTTTGAATTTATATCTAATACAGGTTTTAGAAAAATATTGAATAGAGATTATGATGAGCTAGAAAAATGTGTAAACGTAGGAGCCTCAAAAGCTGTAGTCGTTATATCTGGAAGTATTATTGAGGCGATATTAATTGAATATTTTATCAATAATCTTCCTTTAGGTAAAACTAAAGAACAAGTGATGGGACTTAAACTTGTTCAGTTGATTAATCTTGCAGAACAGACTGGTCTTATTTCTAGAAAGATTAAAGAACTTTCCAGTGTGGTTAGAGATTACAGAAACTACATTCATCCAGCGAAAGAAATAAGGATGAATGAATTTATAGATCAAGAAACTGCAACTATTACTTTTAGTTTGTTAAAAATTATTATCAAAGAAGTTGAAAATAAATATTCAAAGCTTTATGGTCATACGGCAGAAAAACTATTTAATAAGATATTAACGGATAATTCTGTATTCTCAATTTTTAATAAACTTATCAATAAAACAAGTAAAGTAGAATTAGAAAGACTAGGAGTATTATTAACCAATTATTATTTAGAGAATTATCCGTCGAATGAAGAGGATATTAGAGGATTCACTATAAGGTATATAAATGTTTTAAAGCCTAAATTGGATAATCATTTTATTAAGAGTCAATTAATAAGACTTAAAGACGAAGTTCAACATGGAGAAAAAGATAAAGCTTTGATGTTTTTTGATTTATATGGAGAAAAATTAATATTACTTGATCAAGATAGTATTGATTTAATTATTGATTATATTTATTCAGTAGTAGGACAATGTGGGTTGTATTCACCAGATAATTTAACTAGACACAGAGTAACTAATTTATATGAAAATTTAAAGATATATAATACTCAAGAACGTAATAAAAAGAAATTCTTTTCTATAATCGTAAGTATTGTAAGGTTTATCAAATTTAAAAAAAGGACTAGGATATGGTTATATATTGATATATATAAAACTTTAGTTAGTCATATTGAACCAATTAAATTAAGTCATTATTTATTAGAGAAAGTAGGAAAGGAAACTTACGATACATTTCAGGAAATACTTAATGAAGAGGAGGAAATACCGTTTTAAAGT
>CAYLSF010000138.1:0-10535 GCA_964385675.1 uncultured Saprospiraceae bacterium | reverse complement strand
AGTTCTTTATTAAGATAAATTTTATAAAAGAATTATAAATATAAATGGACAGGAATTTTTATCCACTAAAAGTTAGTGACGTTAAAAGAGAAACAAAAGATGCGGTCTCGCTCACTTTTGATGTACCGCAGGACTTATCGGACACCTTTCAATTTATTCAAGGGCAGTATGTTACATTGAAACTTAAAATCAATGGAAATGAAGTCCGTCGTGCTTACTCTATGTCGAGCAGTCCTTTAGACAAAAGAACAACAGTAACGATTAAACAGATTCCAAATGGATTGGTATCAACTCATGTAAATACTAAAACCAAAGTGGGAGATACCATTGAGGTAATGCCACCTCAAGGACGATTTTACACTAAAATGAATCCAGAAAATCGTAAGACATATTATTTGTTTGGCGGAGGAAGTGGAATTACCCCATTGATGTCAATCTTAAAGACAGTAGTAGAAGAAGAACCTCAGAGTACGGTTTTCTTATTTTATGGAAACAAAGATGAAGAATCTATCATATTTAAAGATGAATTAACCGCTTTGAAGAAGCGTTATGAAGGGCAACTTATTGTCCAACATATTCTTAGTGATCCAATTAAAACAAAAGCAGGTGGATTGACCTCTTTTTTCAAGAAGCCTACCATAAACTGGAAAGGGAAAATCGGTGTACCTGATCCAAAACAAACTAAATTATTCTTGGATGAACATCCTGCAAGAAACAAGAATACAGAATATTTTATCTGTGGACCAGGCCCAATGATGGATTCTGTGGAAAGTGTGTTGAATGGTTTAGGTATTGATAAAAAGACGATTCATATTGAGCGTTTTTCTTCGGCTAAACTCCCACATGAAACAGATAAGGAAGCAGTTACAGCTACTGCTTCAGAAGGAAGTGGAGCACCAAAAGCTATTGTGCATTTGGATGGCAAACGCCTAGAGATTGAAATGAAAGAAGGAGAGAAAGTTTTAGATGCTTTACTAAGACATAAAGTAGAACCACCTTATTCTTGTACAAGTGGTGCGTGTAGCACTTGTATGGCAAAAATGATCAAAGGAGAGGCAGAAATGGAAGTGTGCTACGCCCTTGATGATGATGAAGTAGAAGAAGGTTATATTTTGACTTGTCAAGCTGTTCCGAAATCAGGGGAAATAGAATTGACGTTTGAAGTTTAGGTAATTGAATTAGTTTTTGTCAAAAAAAGATATTGATTAATATAAGAAAACGGTACAATGCATTCATTGTACCATTTCTTTGTATATGTACAATATGAATTTAATTAACCTATTTAAGGCATTTATATGATGCATCCTCAAATTCAACAGATTTTAAAATTAGAAAAAGACCCTAAATATGATATACTCTGGCTATTGCAACGATATGAAAAATTCATTCTAACATATAATGACCGAGATGATATTGAAGGCGTTATTCAACTTCAAAAATTCAAAATCCGATTGGCAATTCAATTGATAAATACTCATTTTTTCAAAAAAGCATATAATTATCTTAATAATGCTCGAATGATATTACTTACAGCAGAACTAAACGAGCAGTTTCCATTCCTTTATAATCGAGTATTATTGGGCTTATTGAAGTGTACTGTGTATTTAAAACTTGTTTCTGAATCTGAAATAATTGCTAAAAACTGGATTGACCCAAATTTCATTGAAGAAATGAAATTATATAAGGAACTTAAGTATCAATCAAATCTTACTTACTGGGCATACAAGTTAAACTATATCATGTATATAGGCTGCTTATTAGCTGTCATTCCCAATATATTTAATCTTCTATACGGAGTGGAATATTTGATTTTAATCCGTTATATAGGATTAGGAGTTGTAGTCATAGGGTATATTTATAAGAAACTAAATTTAGATATAGTAAGTATTGATCCTCTTGAATTTTTTGTTAGAGAAAATACTTTTAGAAGTAGATTAAACGAGCAATATGGTTGGAATTTGGGCAAACAACCAGAATTGGAATAATTTCCAAAAAACATTTAAGAAAACCCTAACACTTGTTAAAAAGCCCCTTTTCATCCCTTTTTCAAAGTCACTTATCTTTTAAATAAATCCGTTAGTCGGCAAGGTGATTTTTAGGCGTAACCAAGGTGCATCCTAGTTCGTCTCGTTGGTGCAACTTGTTATTGGAGGTATTGTCCATTTCAAGTGTACGTTGAAGCAACCAGCAAGATTATTGCACAAAACTTAAAACATGGAAATGAAAAAATCGGTATTACGTTTATTATCAACACTATTGTTCGCCACATTTACATTAATCAATCTTACCGCACAAAGTCAAGGTAACATCTCAGGGAAAATCTTTGACGAAAATGATAAGCCCTTAGAATTTGCTAATGCTTTATTATTAAATCCAAAAGATTCGAGTTTGATAAAAGGAGCATTGACGGATTCAATGGGTCAATTTCTATTCCCTGCTGTTCCTTATGGAGAATATTTAGTAGCGGGTAGTATGGTGGGTTATCCAAATCAATATTCTGCACCTTTTGTATTGAACATCCCAAATTTTACGGTTCAATCTATTTCATTTGGAGCAAGTGATGTGAAGTTAAATGAAATAGTTGTACGTGCTGCTCGACCATTCATTGAGCTAAAAGCGAATAAAATTGTAATGAATGTAGAAAGTAGTCCTGTATCCGCAGGCGATAATGCCTTGGAATTATTGCGAAAAGCACCTGGGGTATTGGTGGATAAAGATAATGTTATTTCATTGAGGGGAAAGCAAGGGGTATTGATTATGATAGATGGTAAACAAACCTATTTATCGCAATCTGAAGTGGTGAAAATGTTAGAGGGTACACCATCAAATAGTATTGATCAGATAGAGGTGATTATGAATCCATCGGCAAAATATGATGCGGCTGGAAATGCAGGAATCATCAATATTAAGATGAAGAAGGATAAAAATTTAGGATTTAATGGTGGAGTGAATATTGCAGGTGGAACAGGTCGTCATCCTTTTGGAAATGGTGGTGTTCGATTTAATTATCGTCAAAAAGGATTTAATGTCTTTGGAAATGTAAATGGTTGGTATAACAAAAGTTATAATGATAACAATATCATGCGTAATATTCCTTTTGAGGGTTTGCTAACAACTTTTGACCAAAAGAGTGAGCGTATTAATCAATCCGAAGGATTAAACTATCGAGTGGGAGCAGATTGGTTTTTGAGTAAAAAAACAACAGTAGGGGTATTAGCCAATGGTAGTGATGGAAACTGGGGCAATACAGGGATTACCAATACCTTAATTGGTGGAGATAATACAGAAGATTTTTCACAAGTACGTGCTGAAAATACGATGAATGAAGAGTGGGCAAATCATTCTTTTAATGTAAATGTGAAACATGAATTCGGAGAAGGAAAAGAGTTGACATTTGACGCAGACTACTCGATGTATGATAATTTGGGGTTAGGAAATTATGATAATTTCTATTTTGAAGGTACACAAGAGATTACACCACCCTACTTTTTAAGAAGTAATAATAATTCAGATATTACCATTCAGGCAGCTAAATTAGATTATTCACAGCCATTAAATAAAAAGTCAAACCTTGAAATGGGCTTAAAAAGTAGTATTGTAAGTACAGATAATCAAATTGCCTTTGAAGAAAAGGAAGGGGATGTTTGGATGCCTGATGTAGATAGAACTGACCGCTTTCAGTATCAAGAAGATATTCATGCGGCTTATGTGAATTATAGTCAGCAGTTTGAAAAAGGGGTGAATTTACAATTGGGATTACGTACAGAATACACCATTTCGGAAGGAACTTCTATAACATTAGGAGAGTCATTACGTCGAGAATATGTGAACTTTTTCCCAAGTGTGAGTTTATCGCATAACGTTGGTGAAAAGCATAATTTAAGTTATTCCTACAGCCGAAGGATTGATAGACCATCTTATGAAAAACTCAATCCATTCGTATTTTTCTTAGACCAATATACTTTTGAGCGTGGAAATCCATTTTTGAATCCACAATACACCGATGCTTATAATGTATCGTATGGATTCAATCAGTTCTTGTTTGTCAATGTAAGCTACAGTAAAACCAATGATGCAATTTCTGAAATTATTGAGCAAGTAGATTCGCTAAATTTGACATACCAAACGATGACAAATTTGGACAACTTTGACAACTTTAGTGTGAACCTTTCCACAGGTATTCCTATTACAAAATGGTGGATGATGAGAGTGAATACAACGGTATTCTATAATCGGTTTCAAACACCATTATCAGATGGAAACTTCTTAGATAACAGTAGTTGGGCATCTTATGCTTACCTCAGCAATAATTTTACGATTAATGATAAAATAACAGCAGAGTTAAGCGGATTCTATCAATCACCGATGGTGTATAGTATTATTAATATGGAAGATCAGTTTGCTATTAATGCGGGCGTATCATACAAAATCCTAGATGGTAAAGGGAATTTGAAATTGAGTGTGGATGATATGTTTAATACGCTTCGATTTCAAGGATTTATCAATGAAGGGAATATTGATGCTACAGTTGGGAATAAATGGCAATCTCAACGCTTTAAGTTAGCCTTTTCTTACCGATTTGGAAATGATCAAGTGAAAGGGGCAAGACGTAGAAGCACAGCAACAGAAGAAGAAAAGCGTAGAGCGAAAAGTAATTAATATAGTAAACGGTATGCAGTAGGCAATTTTAATTAAGATTGACATTATGAAAAGGTAAAATTCAATAGAAACAATTAGTGAGAGCAATTATAATAAACCGTTTGGTCATTGTACTGGACGGTTTTTTTGTGGTAGTTACCAAATGGAGTATGATGGAAATACATTCCAAATTAAGCATTACAATATGGGCGTGATAAAAAATTGAGCTTGAATCAAACAACTTAATTTAAAAAATAGTATTTTTATTATACTTGTAATTTACAATATTAAAATATGACGAAAGCAAAAGTATTAGAAGCGATTACTTCAATGCCTGATGAATTTCCATTAGAGGCATTTTTTGAACACTTATTATTTATTCAAAAGGTAGAACGAGGATTATTACAATCAAAAGAAGGATTGGTTATTACACATGAAGAGGCAAAACAAAAATTCAAAAAATGGTTACCATAAGCTGGACAAATGAAGCTTTAGACGATTTACAGCAAATTGCCGAATATCTAGATCAACGTTCCTATGCTCTTAGTGCAGCTACAGTTCAAGCTATTTTTGATAGGATTGAAAATTTAGAAAAATTCCCAAAAATTGGTCGGGTTGTCCCCGAATTTAAACTTGAATTTGTAAGAGAAATCATTTACAGCAATTATAGAATTGTTTATCATATCATTGATACATATCGCATTGATATCATTGCAATACACCATAGCTCAAGACCACTCCGTAAATAAAAAGATTGAGAACCTAATTGCCTATTGGGATTTTATATTATCAAATTGAACTTTACATCACCTAACTGTCAATAGACAGATTCAAAACTAAAACCTGTGGCTGTAATCGCTAAACCTGCGGCAACAATTATGTTGACCAGAGATAATAAAGGAACATTGGAAGTGCTATTATTGAAACGCAATAAAGCTTTAGCTTTTGCGGGAGGTTTGTGGGTGTTTCCAGGAGGAAAGATAGAAGCTGATGAATTGGAGCAAACTGCTACTAAATTAGATGCTGCCAAAATAGCTGCAGTCAGGGAAACAAAAGAAGAAGCAAATATTGATATTGATACATCAAATCTAATTTTTACTAGACATTGGACAACACCTGAAGTAGAACCTAGACGATATGCAACTTGGTTCTTTTTTGCCTCTGTGCCTCCAAATGTCAATGAAGTAAAAGTGGACGATAGTGAAATTAAAGCACATCAATGGATAAATCCTCAAGAAGCCTTAAATCAAATGAAAGCAGGCAAACTGGCCATGTTGCCTCCTACATTTCTAAACCTTCAATTGATAAGAACCTGTCATTCCGTAGCAGAAGCAAGAGCAAAGTTAGCAGCTATAGAACCTGTTTTTGTACTGCCCGTTTTTAGTCCAGCTAAAGGTAAAATTACGTTGTTATATGATGGAGATGCAGGATACACAACGGCGAATGCGAATGCCGAAGGAGCAAGACATCGCTTAATTATGCAACCCTCAAAAGGCTTAATTGAATTTCAATATCAGGGTTGTGAAGAATATCTACCTGTGAATGGTGGAGATGATTTTTTTGGATAGTTTATATGCTCTTTAATACCTTACACAATAAACTAACAAACTATCAATAAATTAGTCAGGTGTAGTAATTGATATGTATTTGTTATATTGTTTAATAAAAATAACAAATAACATGATGGAGTACATTTTACAAGCTTATGCTAATCATAATTTATTGGATTATGAAGGAGGAAATGAGGAATTTGATTATTTAATTCATCCGCCCGAAGAATTAATGGAAAAAATAAATAATCAAAATACGACTACTTTTGCTCCAGTTGCGATTAATTTGAATATTTCCATAGAAAATAACGAATTGCAACCGTTACAATAAATCATCCAAACCAACCAACATTAAAAGAACAAATGAAACCCCTTCTATTTGATATAGCTCTCATTAGGTTCTATCTTATTTTAGATTTACTAATCGTGGGAAAGTCTTACAATCAAGCAACACAGTTGAATATCATCTGTTTAGACACATAGCATGTTTTAATAGATCCTCTAGACGGCAAATTTCGATAATTATTGGCAAATAGAAGGTGGTTATATTTTGAATTGTATTCAAATAAAAAGTCTTATCAACCTTGTGTTTGAACATTTGAATATTTTTAATTTATCCGTCCGTCGTCTGTCGTCAATCGTTTGGTTTAGGTATTGTATTTATATACCTATATTTTTACAATTTTGAAATATCAATATTAACAAATCATACGTTATTAGGGTTGTAAGGTCTAAGGTGTAAGAACGTTCTATATCCTACACCTATAAACTTATAAACCTTTTTCGATAACCTTATTGACTGATAGGAGTCGAAGTTAAATCACAAACCTATGATGTACAGAAGTTTATACACTATCTTCCTCACCTTACTATCAATTTCTCTACTTTTGGCTAAAAAAGATTATACGCCCATCACACCCATTCTTTTAAGTGTCTCAAATGATACCTTAGATTGTTTTGGTGACACCGATGGTGTATTGACAATCACAGCAAATGCTGGAACGGCTCCTTTTACGTACTTCTGGGCAGCAGCCTCAGGGAGTGGAAGTGGAGGTGGTCAGATTGGAACATTGGGCGGTTCTAGTGTGGTAACAGGGTTATCCGCTGGTAGCTATGATGTTACCATCTTGGATGCCAGCAATACAAGTACCATTCTAGCGGCATTAATTATAGAACCTCCACAGTTGAATATTGGTATTTTAAATCAAACGAATATAACCTGTAATGGACAAGCGGAAGGTAGTATTTCCATATCTGCTTCTGGAGGAACAATGCCCTATCAATATTCTGTGGATGGGGTAAATTACAATACCAATAGTATTTTTAATAACCTTTTAGCGGGCATATATCAAGTGAGTGTCCGAGATGCTAATGGCTGTATTGCTCCCACAACAGTAACCCTTACAGAACCTGGAGCAGTCGGTGGATTTGTGAGTAGTCAAGTCAATGTAGCTTGTAATGGAGATAGTACGGGAAGCATTACAATTATGGGAAATGGAGGAACAATGCCTTATCAATATTCGTTGGATGGTGTCAACTTTTCTGCTACCAATTCTTATAGCAATCTACCTGCCTATATCGATACCATGTTTATTCAAGATGCGAACAATTGTGTTTTTGAATTGCCCTTTACCATTACAGAGCCACCCGTATTATCAGCAGTTGTTACCGTAACTGCAAATGCTAGTACACCGACTACAAATGATGGACAAGTAACGGTAAATGTGAGTGGAGGGGCTGGAAATTATACTTACGTATGGGATAATGGAGCGACGACTCAAACGCTAAATAATGTCTTGCCTGGTAACTATTGTGTGACGGTAACAGATGGAAATGGCTGTACAGCAGATGGTTGTGCCACAGTGACTTCTCCTGGTTCATTAATTATAACGGCAACTACGGATACTTTGGATTGCTTTGGTGATACAGATGGACAATTTACCGTAACGGTAACAGGCGGAACGCCCCCTTATGGTTATGGATGGCAAAATGTAGTAACAGGGGTATTTGGAACAGGAAATATTTTAATAGCTGGAGGGACAGATGTTGTTACAGGACTTACAGGAGGCGTTTATAATATAGGCGTTCAAGATGCTGCAGGAGTGCAGTTTATATCGAATACGATTGTGGTAGAACCGCTTCCTCTGACGATAAGTCCAACTTCAACAAATATTGATTGCTTTGGAGCAAATAACGGAACGATCAATACGAATGTGGCAGGGGGAACACCGCCTTATTCTTATACTTGGTCAAATACAGGAGCAAATGTTGCCAATCAAATAAATTTACCCCCTGATACTTTTTATGTAACGGTGACGGATGCAAGTGGTTGTACAAATAATGATAGTGCTATTGTTACGACCCCACTTTCCTTATTAAGTTTAGGCGTTACTAAATTAGATATTTCTTGTAATGGTCTCACAGATGGAGAAGCATTTGCATTTCCTAGTGGAGGTTTACCACCTTATAGTTTCCTATGGGATAATGGACAATCGACTTCTTCTATTAATGGTTTGGCAGTAGGCGTTTATGATGTAACGGTGACGGATGCTGCTGGCTGTACAGCAACGGGTTCGGCCGTAATTACAGAGCCATTTGAGTTAACGACTTCTAATACCTTTGTAGCAAATACGTCTTGTTTTCAAGGGGGTGATGGACAAGCTATTACAGTTCCTGTAGGAGGAACAACACCTTATACTTATCTATGGGATAATGGACAGGATAATGCCTTTGCTGATTCCTTAACGGCTGGAACACACTTTGTAACGGTAACAGATTTCAATGGATGTACCGCATCTGATTCTGTTGTAATTGGGCAACCAACTCCGATTCAAATTATGACGGTGGATAGTGTAGTGAGTTGTAACGGTGGTAATGATGGGATTTTAGAAGCTATTCCTTCGGGAGGTACGCCTGGTTATTCTTATAGCTGGAATTCTAATCCGTTTACGGATACTTTAGCAATTGATTCCTTTTTGTTTGCTGGAATTTACTTTGTAACCGTCACGGATGCCAATGGCTGTACTGCCGTGGCTAGGGATACCGTGGTAGAACCTCCTGCAATTACGGCTACTTTTACAACCATGCTCACCTCTTGTAATGATACTTTTACCAATGATGGTTCTGCGACTAGCTTACCAATTGGAGGAAATGGAAATTATATGTATTTGTGGGATACAGGAGACACCATAGCAACTATATCTAATGTCATACAAGGTCAGTATTTTGTAACGGTAACAGATGACAAAGGCTGTGAATATGTGGATTCTGTATTGATTACAGCTCCACCTGCTTTAGCAGTTTTAGATACAAGTATGACGCCTGCTAGTTGCTTTGGATTAGCCGATGGAACGGCTACCATAATACCAACTGGAGGGGTTGCTCCATATTTTTATAATTGGTTAACGCCGATTCCCCAAAGCTCGCAAACCGCTACAGGGTTAGCTTCGGGAACTTATGAAGTTGTTGTAACAGATTTAAATGGTTGTGTAATGGATACTACGAGTGTTTTTGTACGACAACCTTTACAACCATTACAGGCAGAAATGACGGCAGATCAACCTATTTGTAATGGTAGTTCTGATGGGAATTTATTTTTGACACCAGCTTTTGGTGGTACTGCACCTTATGATTATGAATGGAGTACAGGGGATTCTTTATTAAATGTATTTAGTGTGCCTGCTGGTACGTATTATGTAACCATTACAGATGCTAATGATTGTGTTACTATATTAGATACCACATTAGTGAATCCAGAAGATCCAACACCGATTGTTTCTACAATTCCAACTACTTGTTTTGGTGGGTTTGACGGTATGATAGTCGTAGATTCTGCTTTTGGTGGTGCTGGTGCACCGTTTATGTATGCGTTTAACTTCGGCTTACACCAAAATGATTCTACATTTATTAATTTACCTTCTGGCTTGTATAATGTATCTATTCGAGATGCGAATGGATGTGAAGCCGATACTACGGTAGAAGTAGGTGAAGGAATAGATTTGGATGTGGACTTAGGTCCCGATATTCGATTGAATTTGGGAGATAGTATTGTACTAAATCCTCAAACCAATAGTGCAGGTACTTTAACCTATCAATGGGATTCCATAGTTGGTTTAAGTTGTACGACTTGCCCATTTCCACTGCTTTCGCCCATATTAGATGTGGCCACTTATTCATTGACTGTTACAGATGGTAATGGATGTACAGCAACAGATGATATAGAAGTCCGTGTAGATAAATTGCGAAATGTATTTATTCCATCTGGATTTACGCCTAATGAAGACGGGGTCAATGATAGATTTGTGGTGTTTGCCGATAATGAGGTGGCAGAAGTACGACTATTCCAAG